>DAONEU010000160.1:0-4213 GCA_035403245.1 Bacteroidales bacterium
GTCCCCCTCCCGACGGAGCACTTCTCCCATATTCTAATATTTGCAGGGTTAAAATTTGGGTATCTGCTTTGTTTATAGGTTGATAAATAACATGCTTTTTTTACATCAAAATAGCACCCTGCTTTTATAAGAATATAAAATCCAAGGACGAAGGACTTCATTATTCATTCATTTGCTAATTTGCTAATTCACCAATTTACTAATTCTTTTGCTCTTCGCCTTTCGTCTGATTAGCATTTTGGTTAGTTTTTGAGTGGATTAAAAGTTATAGTCTTCAAAAATATTGGTTTAACCAACTGTTTAAGAAAAATTATAATTATTGTATTTGTTACAAAAATTCTTTATTCTATTTGAAAATATTTTCAGATTTTTTAATATCTTTGCAAATAACTATAAAATTCAAACGTGTAGAGAATCAAATATTTATGAATTTTTAACTATCAATCAATTGTAAATAAAAATCATTATGAATGACATTGTATCCAATCAATTTGTAAATGATATCCGACAACTTATTTTGAATGCTCAACAAAATGCTGCTCGGGTTATTGATAAAGAAAGAGTGATTTTGTATTGGAATATTGGAGAACGTTTATTCGTTGAAGAACAAAACGGAAAAGAAAGAGCCGATTACGGCACATATTTAACAAATAGATTATCAGTCGAATTATCCCAAGAATTTGGAAGCGGCTTTTCTGTACGTCAGTTGGAATTTTGTCGTCAGTTTTATCGGGTTTTCCCGATTGCGAACACACTGCGTTCGCAATTGAATTGGTCTCAATATAGACTTCTTATACAAATGGATAACGATGATAAACGTACTTTCTACATTGAAGAATCGTGTAGAAATAATTGGTCTTTTCGACAATTGGAACGACAAGTAAATAGTCAACTTTTTGAACGTCTTTTGATAAGTTCCGATAAAGAAAAAGTAATGGCAATTGCCAAAGGAGAACTTTCACCCGACCACCCCAAAGATATTATCAAAGATCCTATGGTATTGGAGTTTTTGGGGTTAAAACCTCAAGCCTCTTACTACGAAAAAGATTTAGAACAAGCAATTATTACGAATATTCAACAATTTTTATTAGAACTTGGAAACGGGTTTTCCTTTATAGCTCGTCAGAAACGCTTATTGCTCGAAGATGACGAATATTTTGCTGATTTGGTCTTTTACAATCGTTTATTGCGTTGTTTTGTTGTGATTGAAATTAAAACACACAAACTCTCACATCAAGATATCGGACAATTGCAAATGTATGTCCATTATTACGATAGATACGAAAAACAAGATGACGAAAACCCAACTATTGGCATTTTACTGTGTGCCGATAAAAATGACACCATGGTCAAATTAGTTTTACCGGATGAGAATAATACACTTTTAGCGAGTAAATATCAACTATACTTGCCTAGTAAAGAACAAATATTACAACATATCTCCAACTGTAAATAAAAAATCTTTATAATCTCAGTCCCTCTAATGTATTTGCTCCTTTTAATTATATTTGCAAATTGAATTATGTAAATAAAAATGAAAAAAATATTTTTAATTTTAACACTACTTTTATTTAGTATAAATTGTTTTTCTCAGAGTAGGTATATTTCTGAAACGACTAAAAAGATTGTTTATACAAGAGATGGTGGCAAATGCCAGTGTTGTGGGAGTTCCATAGACGAAGTAATCGTTTCAGATTCTCCTAAAGGAAGTAAGAAAATTAATTTTATTGAACGTATTGCCCGACAAGAAAATGTCGTTTTATATAATGCAGTTGTAACTTTAACAAGCATAACAAACGCCCCATATTTTGACACGAAAATTTTTAAAGCAATGGATAAAGTTTGCCAAATGATTTATAATAAACACAAAGAAAAACCATTAAACTAAAGATTGATTATCCCGACAATCTTCACATTAGAAAAAACAACACCCATTATGAACAGATTTTATTTAATTATTCTGACATTTTCACTTTTTGTTATACATTGTAATGGACAGAATATGTCTAACCCAAAGATCGAGAAAGTTTTTCTTGATAAAATCGATACTACAAAAAACTGCTATACTATAATTTATCCACTTGAACAATCCTGGGCAGGATATTTGATTCTTGTTCCCGGTTTTGGAGAAACAGCTGAAAATGTTTTATTGCAAACTGACTTACCTATAAGATTGGCTCAAAGTGGAATATTGACCATTATTCCAACTTTTCAAGATGGTGTGTTATCTTTTGGCGTAGATAGTTTAAGTCAACAAACTTTTGATAGAATATTAAAGGATGTAACGTCTAAGCTCAATCTTACAGACCTGAAATTTTACGTTGGTGGATTTTCAATTGGTGGTAGTTGTGCAATGAAATATGCAGAACGTACGGCAATAAAACCAACAGCAGTTTTTGCTATTGATCCACCTCTCGACTTTGAAAGATTTTACAATTCTGCAAAAAGAGATATTAGACTTTCAAAAGAAAACAAAGCCAGTCAAGAGAACATTTATATGATAAATAGACTTGAAATGATAACCGGTGGAAATCCTATAACAAACCTTTCAGATTATTACAAACTTTCCCCATATTCATTTTCTGACGAAAACCAGACTGCCATTAAAAACCTCATCAATATACCTTTAAGAATATACACGGAACCGGATATAAATTGGTGGCTGAAAGAACGTGGTGGAGATTTAACAGGAATGAATGCAACTGAATGTTCAGCTATGATTAACGAATTGAACCGACTTGGCAATCAAAAGGCTGAATTAATTATTACACAAAATAAAGGCTATAGAAAACCTAACAATAGAAGACATCCTCATTCATGGAGTATTGTAGATACAGAAGAATTAATAAAATGGTTACTAGAACAGAAATAATAAAGGAAAATATTGACAACCAAATAGAGTTTAACCAAATAGCCTTCGGCAATTATCATATAACCTTTGGAAGTTATCAAATAACCTTTGGAAGTTTCGGAATAAAAAATGGAACGCTGATTTAACGGATGCTTCGCAATACGGATAAAACAAATCTGTTTAAATCCGCGTTTGAAAATCCGCGTCATCCGCGTTACATGAAAGGACGAAGGACGAAAGGCTTCATTATTAATTCATTTGCTAATTTGTTAATTCCCCTTTCCCCTTGTCCCCTTCCCCTATGTTTCAAAAGATTTTCTATTTTTGCAGACTAAAATTAAAGGACGGTTATTTTCATTAAAATGGTTGTAAACTAATTAACGGGTAGATTAAAAGACAAAAAAATTGAGAAGTTATGAAATTAGAAGATTTTGGATATAATGATAATCTCGAAAAATTAAGAGTTGAAAAAAATCTTGCAAACTTTGAGATTGGTAGGGTTATTGCTGAACATAAGGAAAGATATATCGTAAAAACTGAAGAGGGTGAATTTGAAGCTGAAATTACTGGAAATTTGAGATTTACATCAAGAAGCCGTGAAGATTTTCCTGCCGTTGGTGATTGGGTTGCTTTGACCATATTTGATTCTGATTTCTCAATTATTCATAGTATTTTACCTAGATACTCTGTTATCTCTAGACAAGCTGTGGGTAAATTCGGAGAGATCCAAATCATAGGAACCAATATTGATTATGCATTTCTGGTTCAGGCTGTTGATCGGGACTTTAATATCAACAGACTTGAAAGATATCTGACCATTTGTTATTCATCTAAGGTAAAACCCATCATTGTTTTGACAAAAACTGATTTAATTGATGAACAAAAGATTCAAGAAATTATTGATAGTATAAAACAACGTATCAATGACACAATAGTTTTGGCTATTAGTAACGAAACTCAGTATGGATACGACGCACTAAAAAGAAATCTTGAAAAAGGCAAAACCTATTGTATGCTCGGCTCTTCAGGAGTTGGTAAGTCAACATTATTGAACAAACTTTCAGGAAGAACTTTAATGAAAACGGATTCAATAAGTCAAAGTACAAATAAAGGAAGACATATAACCAGTCACAGAGAATTAATTGTTCTTGAAAGTGGAGGAATTCTAATTGACAATCCGGGAATGAGAGAAGTTGGTATTGTTGATACTTCAGGTGGATTAGAAACTACTTTTGAAAGAATAATTGATCTTTCACAAAATTGTAAATTTAAAGATTGTACTCACACGAACGAAATTGGTTGTGCAGTAATAAAAGCAGTTGAAAACGGAGAAATGGATCAAAAATCCTATGAGAACTTCCT
>DAONEU010000161.1:0-4197 GCA_035403245.1 Bacteroidales bacterium
AAAGAGTAGGGGGTTACCCGTTGTTTTCTGGACTCTGTTTGAGAAGTGTGTCTGGAACTGTCTGTATAAAAAAGGTCAGATTCCATTGTGTTATATGGATAAGAGCCATTATAGGCACCATTTCCATTTAAAAACAAATTTATTTTGGGAGTTCTGTAGTTTAAATTAAAATCACCGGAATAATTATTATAAGTTCCAATAGAAGTGTTAATTAGAGCACTTGTACTGTTTTGATAATTTTTCTTCATGATCACATTGATGATTCCCGCAGTCCCTTGTGGATCATATTTTGCTGATGGATTGGTGATGATTTCTACTTTGTCAACCATATTAGCCGGAATCTGTTTTAAAACTTCACTACCAGACAATGAAGAGGGTTTCCCATCCACAAAAACGGTGTAATTGGTACTTCCTCGGAGAGAAACATTCCCCTCAATATCAACTTGAATCGAGGGGGTGTTCTCCAACAAATTGACTACACTTCCTCCCTTAGAATCCATTTTAGTAGAAGCATTGATCACTTTTTTATCCAATTGATACTCTACCGGATTTTTCTCTTGTGTAATCTCTACTCCCGCTAAAGAGATCGTTGCTTCTTCCAAAATAATCTTACCACAATTGATCACTTGGGTTCGACTAGAGATCTCAATATTTGGAATCACTTGTTTATTAAAACCCATAAAATATGCGATCAAAAAGTAAGACCCCTGTGGAAGTTTCCCAATTCGAAAACTACCGTCTGATCCGGTGACGGTGCCTGTTATTAATGTTGAATCGGGTAAAGAGTAAAGTAAAATACTGGCGTATTCAATTGGTTTTCCTCCATTTTTTGACTCAATGACCCCTTGAACAACCCCCTTCCTTTCAGCGGAGTTTTCCGGGATTGATAAATGGGATGCACTAACATCAAATAGAGAGAGTGCGAATACAATGCTTAATAAAAATGGTTTCATGAGTGTATTAATTTATGTAATCAATTATTTTTCTATAACAATTTTATGTATCTTTTTTTCTGTTTTGGTTCTTAAAATGCAGAAATAGATTCCGTTTGAAAGCTCGCTGCCATCAAATTCAATCTCATAAGTTCCCGCTTCTTGTTGTTGGTTGACTAAGGATTTTACCTCTTTTCCCATCAAATCTACAACTCTTAAGTCAACCTCCTCTTGATTTTTAAGCTGATATTGAATTGTTGTACTATTTTGAAATGGATTTGGATAATTGCTAATTTGTACTCCTGAAGAATTGCTTGTGGTAAATGATTCAATGCCACTTGGATCTTCTTTGAGTTTAAAGATAAAATAGGTTCCGGGAGCGTATAAAGTACGAGAAGTGGAAACATAAATTTCATTATTTTGTGTAATGGAGAAACTATCAGGATATTTCAAACGACTATCAACTATAGCAGTTTCAAATTCCAATCCTGGTGTAAGATAATAAATTGAATTATCTTCAATTCCAGTTAAATATAGATTGCCATGCATATCAAATTCCATCCCATCACTAGGAACTACTGAACAAACTAATTGAACATTTGCTGCAACAGAACATGGATAATATGTTGTATCTCTTAAATATTCAGTTGGTATTCGATATAACGAATAACTGCTTAATGCTTTGTAATAGAGATAGTCACCATTTTGTGTCAAGGCTAATCCATTTACATGATATTTCCAATTGATAACTTGTCCATTTACTGTCAACATAATATCTTCTGATAATACAGAAACATTCCCTTCCAAAAGACGCCTGCTTTCTCCGGTTGCTAAGTTTACAACAATAATCGCACCTAAACCGGAATCTGTGATGTATGCGTATCCTCTATCAGTATCTACCCGAACATCGGATAGAAAACAACTATCACGAACAACAGGTGCATTAAAATAGATCACTTGTACTATCGAATCAGTCTCTAAGTCCACTTTGACTAGCTTTGCACCACAAGGAATCAAATCGCCGAAAAAGCAACCGGCATCAAGAATCCATAAGTTGTCTAATTTATCCATATAAATGCTTTGTATATAAATGAAATGATTGTTTGGAGTAGCAGTTAAGCTCCAATTGTTCCAATCACCATTTGGATAAGGAATCACTTCTCCTTCTACAATTTCTCCAACTGAGAAGGGTATGTAATTACCCCTAGGATAACTGGCAAAAATTCGGTTGCTACTGGAAACCGCTACGCCAGTCCATTTAAGTTGAGATTGTTGAACATCCCCTAAGTAATAGTTTTGGTCTCTCCCAAAACTCATCAATGTTGTAGAAAATACTACAAAACAAAGACATAATAATTTAAAATTTTTCATAATTTGGGTCTCTTAATAATTGGGTTAATGTGTTTTTGTTTGGATTGTAAAAAATGGAATAGGGTCGCAGTTTTATACTGCAACCTTAAAATGGGAAAATGAATTTTTATTTAAATTTGGATTATTTTTTCCTAATTTTTTTAAGATTTAAATAATCAAGGTAATACAATACTTTTATGGAGATACTATTGGTCTTGGGCATCTCAAAAGTGTCTTCAATATTTCTGAAATAATTTAATTCTTTTAAGGCAACATCAGATTCAATCGAGTTTTTATATACTACCGATAAAGTACTTCCCGGTGCAAATTGCCATGAATAGATGAAATCTATATAAAATACATTGTAACTGAAATTTCTGTCCGTTTGATATTGCGTATTGACCTCAATTCCTCCATCCGGTTGTAAGGTGTAAAAATCATAATATTGTCCGGTATACCAATAATGTCTCCCCACTAAACTTAAACTCATGTCGTTTTTAATGAGATATTGGAATGAGAAATTATTCTCATACGTAATCAATTGTCTACCTCCGAATATGATATCATCTCCGCTTATATCTACAAACCCGATATTGTAAGTGTTGTTGAAGAAATTAAAAGTATAACTTAACTTGAAATTGTTTTTAATTCTATACGAAATCGATGGGGTAATTCCATAAGCAGCACCATCAAATACCTCTGAAAAATCGCCATAACTTAATTCAATTGCATAAGAAAAGGGGTCTCTTTCATCTGAAGAATAGGAAGTGGAAATATTATAATTTTTATATTTTCTGAAAACCCTTCCCGGAACTCGAGGCTCATAATAGTCAAACGCTTTAAATAACATACTGTAAATATTTAAGCTATAATAAGCGTAATTGTTTAATAAAAAAGTGGAACTAATATTCAACGTATTCCCTACACATTTGAATGTTTCAGGATTTAAAGAGTAGGTATAACTGGCTAAATGGTAAGATTCTCTGAATAGTTTGTTAGGTTTATATGTGTCATAAGAAAAATAGATTTTTTCAGATTGTTTATTCCCAATGACATAATTGCCCATATCTCTGGAATCATAAGTTTTTCCTAAATAAGTATGTGAAATTCCAAACTGAAAATTACCGGATGCTTTTCTAAAACCTACTAAATAGCGATGTCCAATTAAACTGTTATAGTTGTTTTGTAACGTGTCAGAACCTGTCATAATCTGACTTATGGCATAATTACCATCAATGGCCCACATTGTTTTTTTATCCATTAATGTAAATCCTGTACCGGTTACATTGGCAGTTCTGTGAGTTAATGGTTTGATTACATTCGTGTTGATGAGGTAAACGGATGAATTATGCTTCAATTGTTGATCAAATACAATCACATTATAATTGGCATAAGGTTCTGTGAGGAGTTTCCGGGTATTCCCATTCGAATCTTCAATAACCGCATAAGTGTTATTGGTAATCGCATTAAATACACCGATTCCAAGTCCATTGTTGTTTCTGCCGGTTAACTTAACTGCATTTATTAATCTTACTGTTGATGGGTTTTCAATCAATGTTTCCCCTTCTTGAAGTTGACTGCTGATTTGAGTGTATTTTTCAGGAGTCCTCCCAATTCTTCTGGAATAAAACAGTTGATTCTTGTTGAATAATTCGGTTCCCTCTTTGAAAAATGGTCGGTTTTCATTGAAAACGACTTCATCATAACCCAAGGTTTTTACTTTGTTGTCAGATTGTACCTGACTAAAATCGGGCATCAACGTGAGGTCGATAGTGAATTTCTCATCAATGCCATACTTTAAATCTGCTCCAAAATTATAAGAAAATGCACCTTGATAAGTAATGGTTTGGTCACTGTTTACGAATGGTTCGTTTTTATAAAAAAGGTTTACAAATGGACTAACAGAGAGTCGAAT
>DAONEU010000162.1:0-4154 GCA_035403245.1 Bacteroidales bacterium
GGGCTGTGGGTCGGGTGGTGCCGGAATGCCCAAATTATAAAAACCTGTATCGTCATTTTTTTTTGTACATTTGTAAGTTAAACTTTACTCATATTATAATGAATAAATTATTTTCTTTCGTATTGATATTCAGTATTTTATTGACTTCATTGACTTTGAAGGCTCAAACAAAAAAGTCGGTGATCAATTTGTGCAAAAAAGCTACCACTGAAATTGAACTTCAAAATTATGATAAAGCGCTAGAGTATCTTTACAAAGCACTGGAAAAAGATTCCAATTATTCAGAGATCTATATCAGAATGGGTGATATTTATAATTTTACTTTAAAGTCTTGTGATGCAGCTAATTGCTATAATAAAGCCCTCACTTTAATCGAAAATCCTGATCCTATTCTTTATATGTTCGCAGCAGATGAGGAACTCAAATGCGGCTCATACCTTCAGGCATATAATAACTACCAAAACTATCTTAAGTATTCAAAAAATCCGGAGTTAATTGAAGTGGCAAAAAAGAATATTGAAAAATGTACTTTTGCACTCGATGCCATTAAGAATCCGGTTCAAATGACACCCATCAATCTGGGGCCAAAAATCAACTCCGAATGGGATGAATATCTCGCAACTCTTACTGCTGATGAACAAGAGATTATCTATACAGTTAGAAGACCAAGAGATAAAAACACCATTTGTGCATTTTGTGCAACAGAAGAGGATTTCTATTCCAGTTTTTTAGACTCAACAGGAACCTGGGAGCCTCGCTTCGCGTTGGGAACCCCTATTAACTCATCCTATAATGAGGGTGCACAAACCATCTCTCCTGATGGAAAATACTTGTTTTTCACCCTTTGCAATGCAGAAAGTGGCTATGGTAGCTGCGATTTGTATTGGTCCAAAAGAATCGGTGGAAGATGGTCAAGACCCAGAAATTTTGGAGCACCTGTGAATACTAATTTTTGGGAATCCCAACCTTCTATAGCCCCTGATGGTAAAACGATCTACTTCACTTCCAACAGACCAGGAGGGGAAGGGGGAACCGATCTTTGGAAAACTGAAATGGTAGATGAAGGTGTTTTTACAATTCCTGTAAACCTTGGAAATACCGTGAATACTGCTTCTGAAGAGGATGCACCATTCATCCATCCCGATGGAACTACGCTCTATTTTGTTTCTACTGGTCATCCCGGCTTAGGGGGACGCGATATCTTCTTCTCTCAATTATTAGCAGATAACTCCTGGAGCACACCAAAAAATATGGGCTATCCGATCAATACATCAGCGGATGAATTGAATATTTTTATCAATGCTAAAGGAACAAAAGCGTTTTATGCATCCGATAAAGAGGGTGGAGTAGGAGGCCTCGATATTTACTATTTTATGCTGGACGAACATCTTCGCCCCACACCGGTTACTTTTATGAAAGGTAAAATCAGAGACAGTGAAACTGGCCAACCTCTAGAAGCTGACATTGAAATGATTGATTTAAATGTCAATAAAGTGATCACCTCCACTAAGTCTGACCCTGTTACCGGTGAGTTCCTGGCCTGTATCAGAACCGGTACCAACGTTCTTTTGAATATTTCACATCCATTTTATCTGTTCTATTCCGAAAATTTCTATTTGAAGAAAATAGCATCTGAGCTGGAACCGGTACTTAAAGATATAAACTTACAAAAACCATCTAAAGGTTCCACTTTGGTGATGAACAATATCTTTTATGAAGTAAACAAAAGTGACTTGAAACAAGAGTCTTTTATCGAATTGGATATTTTAGTCGGTTATTTAATCAAAAATAAAAATTTAAAAATTGAGATAGGCGGTCATACGGATAACCAGGGAACCGATGAATATAATCTTACTCTTTCCTTGGAACGTTCAAAATCTGTTTACAATTATTTGGTAAAGAAAGGAATAGATCCTCAACGATTAACCTATAAAGGGTATGGTGAGTCTGTTCCTGTTCAATCCAATGATACTGAGGAGGGAAAAGCGGCCAATCGAAGAACTGAAATTAAAATCTTAGAAAATTAATCAACATGCAACTTGAAAAAACCCCCATCGAAGGGCTTATCATACTAAAACCGACCATTTTTAAGGATGATAGAGGCTATTTTTATGAGAGTTACAATAAAAATAGGTTACAAGAATTGGGTATTGCTCTCGATTTTGTACAAGATAATCAATCCTTTTCCCAAAAAGGGGTAATCAGAGGTTTACATTATCAAAAGCCCCCTTTTGCACAAGCGAAATTGATACGCGTAATTAAAGGTTCTATTTTGGATGTGGCAGTGGATATTCGAAAAGATTCACCCACTTATGGTCAATATTTTGCTATAACATTATCTGAAGAAAACCATCTTCAGTTTTTGATACATGAAGGTTTTGCACATGGATTTTCTGTTTTAGAGAATGATACCATTGTTCAATATAAATGTTCCCGATTTTATCATAAAGAAGCAGAAGGAACGATTTTGTTTGATGATCCATCTTTAGCAATTCCATGGAATGTGGATGATCCTATCGTGGCTGAAAAAGACCTGAATGGACAGCTATTTTCCACTTTTATCTCTCCATTCACCTTATGATTAAACTGGTAATATTTGATTTAGATGGCACGCTGTTAAATACTTTAGAAGATTTAAAAGAGTGCACCAATTATATTTTAAGAAAGTACCATTTCCCCGAACATCCTTTGGATAGTTACCGCTATTTTGTAGGTAATGGAATTCCGGTATTGATTCAAAAAGCGATTCCTAGCGGTACACCGAAAGAAGTTGAAGTAAAAATTTTAGAGGAGTTTCTAGCCTATTACGATTTACATAAAGCTGATTTAACAGCTCCCTATCCGGGAATTGTTCAGTTATTGGAAACGCTACAGAATAAAGGGATTCAAATAGCGGTAGCTTCTAATAAAGTCCATGATGCGATGGCTCCTTTGATGGCATACTATTTCCCTAAGATAAAATTTCTAGCAGCCATAGGCAATCGGGAAGGGATTCCCCCCAAACCACATCCTCAAATTGTAGCTGATATTATCTCTATGACTGATTTTGATCTGTCAGAAGTGTTATATGTAGGTGATACAAAAGTAGATATGGAAACAGCACACCGGGCTCAATTAACAGCAGTAGGTGTTTTATGGGGATTTCGCGATCGTGAAGAATTGGAAGAATCCAATGCTGAATATATTATTGGAAACCCGAAAGAACTATTGGATTTGCTCTAAAACCCAAAACCCAAAACCTAACCTGGACAATCCGGAACCAAAAAGCACACAGATGACACTGATTAAACAGATGACCACAGATGTGAAACTCTTTTTTAACCCTGTGTTCCACTGTGTTTATTTCTTTTGAAAAATGCCGCGAATTCACGAAAAACAAACGAATAAATTTCTTCAAGAACTTGTTTAGTTTCACATTATTATATAAAAAGGATTGTGCTACAATGTTTTATAGTGTCTATAACCATCGACCATCGACTATCGACTACTGACTATTGACTAACAACGATCTGGAATGTGGTTCTATTTTTTTGTTCTACAAAAATCTTTCTGTTGCCAATCACTTCGTCAATCGCTTTTTCAGTATAGTGCCGTATCGTAATTAACTCAACCTGATCATTATATTTGATCTTGTATTTCTCCTTTAATTCTTGAATCAAAATATCCAACTTCTTAGTATCATGGTCAAAACAGATCGAAAAACTCAATGCTGAATTTTGCATCAAGTTAATTTTAATATGATTTTCTGAAAGGAGCAAAAATATATCAGATAAACTATCCACATCAATAAATGAAAAATCTTTTGGATAGACAGAAAACAACGTTTGATTTCTTTTAAAAATAAAAGAAGGGAAAAATGATTTAGGGGAGACGTTAGCAATTACAGAACCCTCTTCCAATGGATTTTCAAACGATTTCACATAAAGCGGAATCTGTTTGTTTTGTAAGGGTTTCAGAGTTTTTGGATGGATAATGGTTGCCCCATAGTAAGAAAGTTCAATCGCTTCTTCATAGGGGATTTCATCCAATTTAACGGCATCCGGGAATATTTTGGGATCAGCATTCAATAGTCCGGCCACATCCTTCCAGATGGTCACATCTTGAGCATCAAGAGAAAATGCGATAATAGCTGCAGAATAATCGGAGCCTTCTCT
>DAONEU010000163.1:0-4148 GCA_035403245.1 Bacteroidales bacterium
TTATAAGTCAAAAGAGTTATGAACAGAATTTTAGGGTTTCTGTTTTGGAAAATACCAATTAATCAATGGAAAGCTCCTTTTTTCATTCTTATTCCAAAGTCCGATTTGAAATCCATTTAATCTTTTTGTTTTGTTAATTAGTCCGATTTGTAAGCCGTTAGTTTCTAATGAATGGTTAATTATTCCTACAGATACTCCATTAATTTGTTCATATAAATTCCAAATGAGATTACATGAAAGACCATTTATTTTTTTACCCATGCTCATCCATAATGAAAAAGAGACTCCATTCACTTGATCTGTAAATGTTCCTAATAGTGAAATAAGAACACCATTATGAATGGCTCTTTTAGGTAAAGTGTCATTAGGTTTTATTGAATCTGAACTTTTGTTTTTGAAGAAATCTATAAAAGTCAATTTATTGAAATAAAGGGTTTGAAAAAAACCTTGACCGGGAATTTGTAAATTCAATCCATGAGAGTATTTTGTGTAAGGCTTATTACAAATTGCCTCTGAGCCTACAAGCCCGAAAGCAATTCCATAAATATTGTTTGCATCAGAAGGAATTAACCAAAACACATATCGGTTTTTTGCTTTTTTGTCAAATTGTATAGAGTCTACTTGTGAAAATAAAAAAGCGACAGAACACATTATAAATATTAAAATGGAAACCTTTTTCATGTTTTTCTATAAATAAGTATGTTCGGTTACGCTTGTGTTTTTAATATTATGAATTAAAACCTCACCATATTTTAATAAATTTTCCAGATCCTCTTTCTTGTATAACCAATCATTGGTTTCAATTCCAATAATTTTTTTTTCCTTTAATGGTTCAATGATGGATGCTAAATAGTTGTTTTCCAGGATTAGATTATATGGTTTACCTGCTTTATTAATGTCTAAAAACAATTTTGCATTTTCAATTGTTAACTCTTTAAAAGGGATAAATTGTTGAGAAACAATGGTTAAATTTTCATCGATAAATTTAATTCCAACTTTTTGTCTATTTGAATAAAACAGAGAATCAAACCAATTTCTAACATACACTTTAAATTCTGCTTCTATCGGAAGATTAACAGAAGAATAGATTCCTGTAAATGCAGAGTTTACATTGGAGCGGGCTAAAAAATATAGGGAGTCCGACAATACTACTGTAACAGTCGTGCAACTTGCAAATCTATTTAGGGAAGAAAAATGGGTTCCTTTATCTTCCACGGTAACGCTAGGGGAGAGACCTAACTCGGATAGGCTATCCAAAAGCAAATCAAGACCATTTTTTTCTTCCATCAGTTTTCTAATTATGAACAATAATATGTGGCAAATATAGTAAAAATTAGCAAATTAGTGAATGGAATGAAGAATGAAAAATGAAGAATGAAAAATGGACTAGAGACTAGAGAATGGAGCAAAAACTGAAACCTGAAAGCTGATAACTGATAACTAAAACCCAAAACCCAAAACCCAAAGCCTTTTACTTCTTAGTATTGTTTGGAGTAAAATTTGTGGGTGCTGTCGAGTTTGAGTGGGTTGTCGGAGATCCATTCGACGAACTTGTCCCATTTGCCCTCGTTTGCAGCTTGCCATTTTTCGAAAGCTTCTTCGTCTCCTTTCATGAGTAACCAATGATTATAGGCTTCCAAATGACCCGCTTTCAGTATTTTGTATTGATACTCAAAAAGTACATTGGGGTATTTTTTATCGTGTCCATTTTTAAAATAGGATTCTATAAAACGGGTACGTATTCTGTCGAGGGAGTTTAGATCGATCCCTTTTTCATGTACAGTGGACAGCATAAGTATTGGTTCATAAATCATCATTCCAAAAGGGAGTTTTACGTTGCCAGGATCATCAAAAGCGTTAATGCTCATCGTCGCTAATTGACAAAAACTAACTGAAATGGTGGTGTCATTTTTAAATTGAATTTCACTTTTGTAGGTGTCATAAAGTAATTTGCTAATCTCAGCAGTTCTTTTGCTATTTGTTTCTAAATTCATGAAGATTTCTCCGTAAATCATCCCCCAAACTTCTGTTTTAGAATTGCAATAAATCAAGGTAGCACGGTAGTAATTTGATGGAAAAGAAGGATCAACTTCTATCCCTTTTTCGTATAAGGAGAGTGCTGTTTCATAATTTTTTTGTCCCCAATACACATTCCCTTTTTCTAAGTATAACTTCCCAGAATTTGGAAATTTTTTAAGGCCTTCATCGTACGCGTCAAATGCTTTATCCGATTTTCCCATGAGGTCGTAACAATTCCCTAACAATTGGAAAACCTGATCCGTTACAGATTTATGGTCAACGATTTTTTCAAGAATCTTAATAGCAGCTTTGTAATCCTCCTTTAAGCAATAAGCGTAAGCGATTTCGTAAGGATAGTCAATTCTGTCCGGGTCTAACTTTTGAGCTTCTTTCAAAAGTTTGATTCCTTCGTCAAATTTTCCATTATCGATGAATTCGACTGCTTTGATTGCTTTTTTAAGAGCATTCTCCTGATCACTTTGACCAAATGCCCATTGTCCAATCATGATGAACATAATTAATCCGATGATTTTTATTCCTTTTGTCATATTGTGGGGTTTTAAATGTTGATATTTTGGATGGATTTTAAATAAATTTTACTTCTGGTGTTAATATTGAATGTGCAAATATAAAATAAAATTAGCAAATTTGTAAATAAAATGAAAAATGAAGAATAAAAAATGAACCCTTTGTCCTAATAGCACGCGGATGACACAGATTAAGCAGATGACCACAGATTATATAAGCCGCGATTTCACGAATTAAAACACTGTGAAACATCATTTTCCAAAGTGTAACTCTATATTTATTTCTTTTAAAAATGAAGACGGAAATCTAAGTGGAATGGTTTTAAATGGGGGAATTTATTCTAAATTCAAAAGTTATTAAATCCAATTCAAAGTCTAATGGGGTGTCGTGATCTATTTCCGGAGCTGTTAGATTACCAAATACTTTTGTGGAGATTTGATCAGTAAAGAAAATGTTATTGGTTAATAGGTTGGGAATAATCCTTTTAATCCATTTTTCGGAATTAAAAATATTGATACACATGGAGTTTGCCGTAATAAAATAATCGGGATTATGAGTTTGAAGAATGCAGGTAATAAGTGGGTGTTCTTCATTTTTTAGTTTTATTTGTCGATTATTTATATCAACTAAATATCCGAATCCTCCTACAACGACGAAAGCTGTGTGTGTTAATGGATCAAGAAACACATTGTTGAAAGATTGGGGATCATCAACGGGATAATCAGATGAAAAACAGCCATACCATTTTTCATTGTTGGGATCCATAAATTCGATCCAGAGGGAATATTGAAAATGGTCTCCAAAATGGATTTCGGGGGTGTCGCCTAAAGCGGGAATATTGGTGAGAATTTTTGCGTACATCGACTAATATTTTATATTCTTATAAAAGTAGGGTGCTGATTTTATGTAAAAATTATGTGTTTCTAAAATTCCTGAAAATGAGTTTGTTAGAGCAAAAATCACCCGTATTTTGTTAGAATATGGAACGCGGATGACGCTGATTTTAACTGATTTTTTTAAGAAATGATCACAGTGGAACACAGTGGTTACACAGAGGAACACAGTGTAATCATGTCAACAAATTACGTCTTACCCTTTAATAACCAGAATATCAAAATGATCAGCAGCAAATGAGGATGATGGTGTGTTGCCGCAATGAGAACATTCGCGCTCATACCAACCACATAGTTGATTGCATTTTGTGCAAGAATAGCGCTCTTGTGCTAATTCATACCATTTTTCCCAACCCAATGCTGCAATTTGATCCAAAGATGGAAATAGTTCTACCCGATGAGGCATTTGAATTTGAAATTCTTTCAAAGATGCACAAGGATATTCATTACACTCTGAACAAAATTGGACCCCTTTTTTTTCTACGCAATCTCTGAAATTACAACTCTTGCAATGGGTTGTCAATACATCACTTCTGCATCCATTGCATTTTATTTGATCTTTGGGAACCTGGAGCCTTTCAGCAATTCGGTTTAAAACCATTTCATTATTCGTTTGTGTGGCTATATAAATCCCGCAAGATTTACAAAATAATCCACAAACTGCTGCAGTTTCGAAATTTTGTTTGTTCATTTTATTTGATTTTTATT
>DAONEU010000164.1:0-4061 GCA_035403245.1 Bacteroidales bacterium
GTGTGCTCAATGTGCTCGTATGCTCGTGTGATTAAGTGGTAGTTGCAAATTTCATACAACTTAACAAATCTTTAACGGCAATCGTTGCAATACCTGAAGAGATATCAGACATGGCATAAGGGATGATCAGTTTGTTATTATGAACCAATCCTCCACAAGAGTAGGTAACATTCGGAACATAACCGTCCCGTTCCTCCTCATTAGGTGCTAACAAAGGATCCTCTAGGTAAGCGATAATCTTGGAGGGATTTTCCAAATCCAATAAAATTGCACCAATAGAGTATTGTCGCATAGGACCAACACCATGTGTTAACACCAGCCAACCTTCGTTAATCTCAATAGGGGAGCCGCAATTCCCTAGCTGAATAAACTCCCATGGATGTTTCGGTTCCTGTATGATTTGAGCACTTTGCCAAAAAAGGATATTGTCAGAATACATGATATAATTATTTTCTCCATCTTGTCTAGATAACATGACATATTTTCCATTAATCTTTCTGGGGAAAAGTGCCATCCCTTTATTTTGAATCGCTTTACCGTTGAGAGTATGAATATTAAAAGTAATAAAATCTTTAGTTTCAATCAATTGAGACAGAATAGTGATTCCATTGTAGGCTGTATAGGTGCCATAATAGGTTGCCTCCCCTTTTTCATCCAGGAACTTAACAAAACGGGCATCTTCAATCCCTTTACTCTCATTTTCTGAAACCGGGAACACTACCCTTTCAGATAATTTGGTTTTTTCATCAAATCTGATTTTGTAATTGGAATTTGCAAGCCAGTTAATAATGGTTATTGTTTTATTATCACTTTCAAACTCTGGATTGATATGAAGAACGTGAAGAATCACTTTTAGCTCTTCAAAAGTAAATACTTCCGGGAGTTGATCTAACACCCTTTTGCTGGTATTATCCCAAGCATTCATCTCTTTCAGTTGAAGTTTAAAAAGTTGATTATTATAAAACGGATCATGAGAGATTGTTGGTGTTTGAACAAAGTTTGACACATTGTTAAATTCAATGGAACTTGATTTGTCAATAACTCCACTATGAAAAACAATCGACGAGATATGCCCCTCCCCTGTGGCTCGTAAACTCATAATAAAACGTAATGAACCCTCAGCAACTCCATTTTGATTGGGATGTGGCACCATGGAAGGATTAAAAAGCGCTGCAGATTCAATAGAATACTCCATGGTGAAATAAGCCCCTATAAGCGTTTTTTTTGATGAACTCACTACTGTATTGGGTGGCAAATATTCAGATACTTTATCAAAGTTTAATAATAATTGTTCTTGAATATTCTT
This sequence comes from Bacteroidales bacterium, assembly GCA_035403245.1. GTDB lineage: Bacteria > Bacteroidota > Bacteroidia > Bacteroidales > WCHB1-69 > UBA5429. The sequence continues at coordinate 1,307 of DAONEU010000164.1, forward strand.
ATGTCTGTCAGCAAAATTATCAATAACGGAATCTAGAAGCAGTTTAGCTCCATTTTCGGAAAGTGAGAGCACTCTGTTGATGATTTTGGTTATTCTCAATAAATTTCCTGGGATATGCGCTCTGGTAATAACTCTCGAAGGATCTCTGTCAATTCTAATCTTTTTTCTTTTTATAAATTTTGAAATTATGGTTTTATGTTCCATCATATTGGATCTGTATTTTAGTTATTTATTGAGTACTTTTTGATAGACATCAAGATATCCTTCTATCATTCTTTGTTGACTGAAACGGGAAGCTGCCCAGTCATAACAATCTTTTCTATTGATTTTTGAAATACAATTGACAGCATCTATAGCTTCTTGAACATTTCTGACCAAAAATCCGGTTTGGTTTTGTTGAATCAACTCTGGCATTGAGCCCCGATTAAATGCGATTACGGGTGTTCCACATAGCATTGCTTCTGCCACACTTAATCCAAAAGGTTCATTGAAGCTAATCGGATGAAGCAAAGCGAAGGCGTTCCTTAGAAGATCATTTCTCTCAACTGGATTTAAATTACCAACATAGATGATATCTTCATTATTTATAAATTTTTTAACTTTATCATCAAAGTAATGTTGATCCTGGATAAACCCGGAAATGATTAATCTCTTTTTCGTTTGTTTCGCAATTTTAATCGCTTCGTAAGTCCCTTTTTCAGGGTGAATTCTGCCGAAGAATAACAAATAATCCTTAGGGATTGGATTAAAATCAAAGAGATCCAGATTGATACCATTATACACAGTTGCCATATATGTTAATTGATCACAACGATCTGCATTGCTGATAGAAACATAAGTATTGGTATCGTTATATTTGACAAAAACAGGAATGATCTTTGGAGAGGAAAACCCGTGTATAGTTGTAACCATGGGTGTTTTAATCAGTTTTGAATAAGTAAGGGGAAGAAAATCAAAGTTGTTATGAATGATATCAAATTGATCCGCTTGTTCCATTAAATGACTGATATGTAAACACTCCCAGACTTTAGTATCTATATCAGGGTTTTCAGAGTATGCCGTTTCTGAAACATATTGGAGCTTTGCTTTTGTTACAGAGTTTCCCGAAGCAAAAAGAGTAACATCGTTACCCAATTCAACAAGACCTTCAGTAATATTGGAGGCTACTTGCTCCCAAGGACCATATTTTAAAGGTGGCGTTCTCCAAGAAATGGGAGATAGAACAGCTATTTTCATGATGGTAAAGGATTTCTGGAGTTTACAAGGCAGTGGTCAACCAATTCATTAATAATTGCGGTTCCCATACACATAACAGTGTCTGCACCGCCCCAGTAAATTTTAACGGTACCATCCGGTTCAGGGACTGCACCACAAGTAAAAACAACATTATGCACATAACCTGTCACTTCATATATTTCTTCCGGCTGTAAAATCCATTCATCCCCTACCCCTAAAATAACGGAAGGATCTTTAAGACTATGCAACGCAACGCCCAATCTATAAACGGAACCATCCATAGTAGGAAAAACGCCATGATAAATGGATAACCAGCCACGTGGTGTTTTAATGGGATCAGTAGTTTTAGCTAAGCCAATCCGAACTCCATTTTTAGAATAAGCACTATAGGTAATTATAAATTCCCCATCAATCTCCACAATTCGAGGATCTTCAATCCCATATTCTTCATACTCTTTAAAATATGCTTCAGTTGAAGGGATCATAAATGGTTCTTTATTGACTACAAAATGGTACCCATCCATACTTTCCGCTTTTCCTAAAATGCTTCTACCATTCAATTTATGCGAACGGAAGATCATAATATAAATTCCTTTAAACTTAACAATTCCTGCATTATGAACGGTTGCCACGGGATAGGGAATATCCTCTTTGGTCAAAATTGGATTGTGTATATATCTTGTTATTAACATTATATCATTTTTTAATTGGTGGGTTCTTTTCTATAATACTCTTCATACGCTTTTAAAACAGTTAAATATGATATTAGATACGCTAATGTACTTTCAGCACCTTGATTTCTATTCAACCCATAGCTTTCTAATCCATCACAACACCCTTTGGTTTCAAAGTCATACAAGGTCATTCTCAAATCATTCTCACCTAGAAACCACATATAAGAGGCAAACATTTGATCTAAATACAATTTATCTTTTGTGATATGATACGCTTGTTGATACATCAATACCATTGCCATGGCATCAATCGGTTGTTGGGCAAATTTGGAGCGATGTCCCTCCTTAATATGCCATTGATCGTTTCCTATAATGGATAAATATCCCTCAGAAAAAGTAACATCTGTTAAAAAGTTCATCGTTTCAAAAGCAGTCTTTCTGATAACTTCATCATTTATTATTTCAGATGCATGAAGCAAAGCATAAGGCAAAATGGCATTATCATAAGCTAATAATTCTTCAAACCAATGCCATTTTTTGGTTTTATGGATCTTATATCGATCAATCAAAAGATAGGCATTTTCTTTTAAAATTTCTATCATTTCATCATCAGATGGATTAGTTTTCAGATAGTAACAAATTCCAATCATGGTATTTGCAATACTTCTTATAGATTTCAAATGTTTAAAATGGGGAAGTGCTTGAAAGAAAATCTGACGGCCCATCTGATTGTAAGAATCGTTAGGAGCATTAGCCAACATGTAACCAATGGCCCAAATTGTTCTACCAAAAGAATCTTCAGAACCCACCTCATCCAAAAAATTACGGTTAAAACTTAAAAAATT
>DAONEU010000165.1:0-4057 GCA_035403245.1 Bacteroidales bacterium
TGCTCAAATGAGACTCATTGAAGCAGAAAAGAGATTTGTTCAAATTTTAGATAGTGGAAACATTGTATCCCTTATTCTAAAACCAAATGGAATCATTAAATATTGTAATAATTACTTGCTTTTAGTAACCGGATATACCAAAGAAGAAGTGATCAATAAAAATTGGTTTCACCTCTTTGTCCCTTCTGAAATGAGGGTGAATGTATATGAACAATTTCTTTCTAATAACCAGAATAAACAATTAGTGAGTAATTATGAAAGTTGTATTCTTACCAAAAATGGAAAAAGATTATTTTTCTCTTGGTATAACACTTTTCTAGCATCTGATTCATCAGAAAATTCAGGAATTGCAAGTATTGGCGTTAATATTACAGAAAGTAAAAACTACGAAAAAACATTAAGAGAAAAAAACCGAAAAATCGCAATTCAGAATGAAGAATATAAATTAATGAATCGTAAATTACAGTTTGCCAAAGAGAAAGCTGAAGAGAGTGAACGATTAAAATCTGCATTCTTAGCCAATATGAGTCATGAAATTAGAACACCAATGAATGGTATCCTAGGTTTTGCTGATCTGTTGAAAGAACCAAATTTGTCTGGGGAAGAGCAGAAAGAGTACCTTAACATCATTGAAAAAAGTGGTCGCAGGATGCTTAATATTATTAACGATATTATTAGTATCTCTAGAATAGAAGCCGGTTTAATGACTCTTAAAATTCAACCTTCCAATATCAATGAACAATTAGAATATATTTATACTTTTTTTAAACCGGAAGTTGAAAATAAAGGGCTTCTTTTCAGCTATAAAACTGCCCTTCCGGATGAAGATGCAAATGTTAATACCGATAAGGAAAAGATATATGCCGTTTTAACCAATTTAGTGAAAAATGCAATCAAATTTACAGATCAAGGTTTTATTGAATTTGGATATGTTATAAAAGAATCATACTTAGAATTTTACGTTAAAGATTCCGGTGTAGGTATCCCTAAAGAAAAACAAAATGAGATTTTTGAAAGATTTATGCAAGCTGAAAGAATCGATCATAATGTGAATCAGGGTGCTGGTCTAGGTCTTTCAATTACCAAAGCATATCTAGAAATGTTAGGTGGTCAAATATGGGTTGAGTCTGAACTTTCAAAAGGAAGTACTTTTTATTTTACCATTCCTTACAATTCCGGCAAAGATTTGATCTCTGCTGAAAACAAGAAAGAAAACGTAAAAGAACCTGTCGTAGAATCTAATCGCCCATTAATTTTAGTAGCTGAAGATGATGATTCATCTACCAAATATATAACCTTAGTTTTAAAGAAAAAAGGATTTAATGTTTTATGTGTAAATAATGGCACCGAGGCTGTTGAATCTTGTAAAAATAATCCTCAAATCAAAATGGTTTTTATGGATATCCAAATGCCTATCATGGATGGTTACGAAGCTGCTAAATTGATTAGAGAATTTGATACAAACGTTCCAATCATTGCCCAAACAGCTTTTGCTTTTGAAAGTGATAAGGAGATCGTTTTAACACATCATTTCGATGATTATATTGCTAAACCGATCAAACCAAACGATTTATATAACATTCTCAATAAATATGGCGCTTCAATTTAAAAAAGAATTATGTTTTCTCTGATACTCTTATTTTGCTTAACTTTCACCATCCCATTGGGAAAATTATTTGATATTTTTTATTGGAACAATCAGATTATTCCGCTAGAAACAACTCATTCTGTTAAAGAAAACTCCCATTCAACATTACAATTATCAGCTAAACATTTTAAAGTTGTTCAATCTTTAAAATCTGACTATTTTTTTCAAATAAAATTAATTCCTCTTTTAGAGAACTGCTTGTTTGCTGTTATTTCTTTAACTTTTATAAATCAAAAAATTCTTTTTTCTGAACAACATAAAGATTCAATTTATAAACATGTATTTAATGTTTTTTATCCTAGTGAAAAAATAGTCTAACTTTTTTCAAAATTTTACAAAATTATAAAACATTAAATATTTAAATATGAATACATTAAAAATAAATATCGCACTTTGGAGTGCCCGTATCTGTTTCCTTTCTTTTATAATCTGGATCATTTCCTTTGTTGGAATTGCATTTACTTCGCCTTTGTTTGTTTGGAATGATCTAGAACAATATCTTATATTTTATTCAACTCATTCGCAGTTTTTCGCTTATTTTGCAAAAATCTGGATGATTCTGTTTTCTCTCTCTCTCTTAGTTTTAACACTGGTTTGGGAAGAATTTTCTACACCGGATTCAAAAATCCTCTGTAAAATCGGTGGTGCTTTTGCCCTGCTTTTTACTCTTTGCTCTTGTATCCATTATTTTGTTCAAATCAGTTCTGTCCGATTTGCTTTAGATAATGGAAAAATATCAGGTCTTGAACATTTTTTACAAGCAAATCCAACCTCTTTTTCATCATCAGTTAATATGCTTGGATGGGGAGTTTTCCTTGGATTGTCTAGTTTGTTTCTATTTTTTGAATCCAAATTAAATCAAAGATCCAAAGGAATAAAGTTTGGTTTTCTCATTGTTTCTATGTCTTGTCTATTGGGTTGTATCAGCTTTTTAGTACAAATTAACATGTTAACTTTCTTGTTCATCAATTTAGGTCTTGGAGGCGGAATGATCCTTTTGTCTTTTTGCACTATTCGTCAATTTAAATCATTAAAAAAATAATATTTATATCTGATTTTCAATCATGTTATCATGAAATCTAAAAAATTCTTCGGATTAGAAAAAAATGTTTTTTTCACTGGGTTAACCAGTTTCTTTACTGATACTTCCGTTAAAATGATCTATAGTGTGATGCCTTTGTTCCTTTTATCATTGGGCGCCTCAAAAACAGCCATATCTTTGATAGAAGGGATTGCGGAAAGTACTGCTTCATTATTTAAAGCTTTTTCGGGGTATTGGAGTGATAAAATCGGTAAAAATAAACCTTTCATGATATTAGGCTATGGAGTCACTGCTTTAGTGACTCCATTGTATTTTTTTATTCGATTTCCTTATCAGGTTCTAATTTTACGATTTACAGAACGTGTTGGAAAAGGATTTCGGGCAGCTCCCAGAGATAGTTTAATAAGCGGATCTGTCAAACAAAAAGAGATCGGTAAAAACTTTGGTTTCCATAAAGCAATGGATAATAGTGGCGCCATTTTAGGTCCATTGATCGCTTTTATGTTCCTTTATTTTATGCCCGGAGATTACAAATCAATCTTTTTATGGGCCACCATTCCTGCCATCTTAGGTGTGTTAAGTATTATTGTTTTTATTAAAGAAGCAGGTAATAAAACAGATGAAAAAATAAAGTTCCAATGGAAACAATTGCCCAAAAAATTTTATTTTTTTCTTATTATCATTTTTGTTTTTACTCTAGGAAATTCAGCAGACGCTTTGCTTTTAGTTAAAACGGCAGAAACCGGGATTGATAAATCATATATCCCTTTTGTTTATATGATTTTTAATCTGGTTTCTGTTGTTTTAGCTATTCCTATTGGAAAAATATCGGATAAAATGGGAAGAGAAAAGTTGATTATTCTAGGCTACTTGATTTATGCCCTTGTATATTTCCTTTTTGGAAAACACAATTCCATCTCCGTTTTTCTTCCTTTATTTGTTCTATATGGTTTTTACAGTGCATTAACGGATGGCTCCCAAAAATCAATGATCTCAGATCTGGTTAGCAAAAATTTGAAAGGAACAGGTTTTGGTTTATACCATGCTATTCTGGGTATTACCCTTCTTCCTGCCAGCTTAATAGCGGGCGTTTTGTACGATAAACTCGGATCCAACGCACCTTTCTATTTCGGTTCTTTAATGGCTCTCCTTGCAGCAATTCTTATGATTTTCTTTAGTTTGATATACCGCAAAAAGAACTATTCCATCTCTTGAAGAATGTGTGATTCCTCTTCCGGCTCGGCGTGAATAAATATCTCACTTCTAGGAATTTGATCTTTAATATCTTGTTCAATTTTATCACATAATTCATGCGTTTCCTTGAGAGAAAATAATGGATCTACATGTATATTAAATTTAATAAATGT
>DAONEU010000166.1:0-2430 GCA_035403245.1 Bacteroidales bacterium
CTATCTCTTTTATTGTCTTTTAGAATCACATCGTGGGCGCCCCCTTCAATGATACTGGTGGAAGAAACTAATGTGATTTTGGCTGTATTTTTTAACTCTTTGATCGTCAATGCTCCGCAACTGCACATGGTGGATTTGATCTTACCTAAAGTTACATCAAGATTATCTTTCATTTTGCCTGCATAAGGGACATAGCTGTCAACACCCTCTTCAAATTTGAGCGATGCATTGCCGCCCATGTCGTAACGTTGCCAGTTTCTTGCTCTGTTGGAACCCTCGCCCCAATATTCTTTTACGTAGTTGCCACCAACCATCAGTTTTTTAGTCGGGCTCTCATCAAAACGGGCAAAATAACGACCCATCATGATAAAATCTGCTCCCATCGCCAAAGCAAGAACCATGTGGTAATCCTGAACGATACCCCCATCAGAGCAGATCGGGATATAAACGCCATGTTTTTTAAAGTATTCATCACGAGCTTGTGCCACTTCAATGATTGATGTAGCTTGTCCGCGACCAATCCCTTTTTGTTCCCGGGTGATACAGATGGAACCACCACCAATACCCACTTTGATAAAGTCAGCACCGGCATCCGCCAAATAGTTAAAACCTTCAGTGTCAACGATGTTTCCTGCCCCAATTTTCACAGTATCACCATACTTTGCGCGAACATATTCAATGGTTTCTTTTTGGTATTCTGAGAAACCATCAGAAGAGTCGATACAAAGTACATCCACACCGGCTTCTACCAATTTTGGAATACGTTCAGCGTAATCTCTGGTATTGATTCCGGCTCCTACTAATAATCTTTTCTGAGCATCCAAAAGTTCTGCAGGATTCTCTTTATGGTTATCATAATCTTTTCTGAAAACGAAATATCTTAAACATTGATTTTCATCAACGATTGGTAAAGTATTGATTTTATGATCCCAGATAATATCATTTGCTTCATCTAAAGAGATCCCTTTCTTACCCACAACTAATTTAGCGTAAGGGGTCATGAATTCAGATATTTTTTTATCAAGAGAATCAAGTCCGGGGCGGTAATCACGACTGGTAACCATCCCTAATAGTTTTCCGTTAGAGGTTCCATCATCGGTGATCCCTATTGTAGAGAATCCGGTTTTAGCTTTTAAAGCAATTACATCTGCTAAGGTTTGATCAGCTCTTAAATTAGCATCACTCACCACAAATCCGGCTTTAAATTTCTTTACTTTTTTAACCATTTTAGCTTGTTCCTCAATGGATTGTGATCCAAAGATGAACGATAAGCCCCCATTACGCGCTAATGCAATGGCCAAACCTGAATCTGAAACAGATTGCATAATTGCTGAAACAAATGGTATGTTTAATTGAATCTTTGCCTCTTCCCCTTTTTTAAATTTGGTAATCGGGGTTTTTAAACTCACTTGATCAGGGGTGTGCGTTTTTTTAGTTAGGCCCGGAACGAGCAAATATTCATTAAATGTTCTGGAGATTTCATCGATAATTTGTGCCATAATAGGGATATTTAATGGTTATTTTAAAGCATTATCTTAAAGATGGAATAGAAAACTTATTGAAATAAATTGCTAATTATCAACAGGATGCAATTTTTAAGTTCAGAATTCTACCTTACCCTTAATTAGCATGCAAAAATAAACAAATTTTTTGGATTAGTTAATAGTTGATTTTCAAAAACTAATTTTATTTTTGTTTTAGGTAGATATGTCTGATATTATTAATGCCGGTTTCCCGTTCATCGATTTCAAAAAGATTCATTGATCGGATCAATGGCAGCAATTTGGGGAATCCATAATTTCGTGGGTCGAAATCAGGTTTCTTTTTTAATATAAAGTTTCCTAGATTGCCTAAGAACGTGTAGCCATTTTCATCTGCTAAGTCATTAACACTCTCTACTATAAGCTTTCTTGTTCGGGCATCAACAATATTGAGAGGTTCCTTTTTGTTTTTGGGTTTAGTTGATGGTTTGGATGACAACTCATCAGGTTCATTTTTTAAGATTTCCAGATAAATAAATTTGTCACAAGATGCAATAAATGGTTGTGGAGTTTTCTTTTCTCCAAAGCCCAAAACTATCATTCCTGCTTCTCTTAAACGAGTTGCGAGTCTGGTAAAATCACTATCACTTGAAACGATACAAAAGCCATCCACTTTTCCGGAATACAAAATATCCATCGCATCAATGATTAATGCACTATCACTGGAGTTTTTACCTGTGGTATAACTATATTGCTGAATCGGAGTTATCGCATTTTCCAATAATACATTTTTCCAACCTGAAACAGTCGGTTTAGTCCAATCTGCATAAATTCTTTTTATGGTTGGTGTTCCATTTTTGGAGATCTCCTCGAGCATCTCTTTAACATTCGCATAAGGAACATTGTCAGCATCAATAAGAACGGCTAATCTTTCATCTTTCATGGTTGA
>DAONEU010000166.1:2530-3915 GCA_035403245.1 Bacteroidales bacterium
TCTTCCACATCAGGATTTAAGCTAATATTATGATATCTTGATAAATACGCTGAAAGTGTCCAGTTCTCCCAAATAGATTTGTGGGTGAAAATATTTTCGTTTTCAGGAACAAATCGAGAAATCTCCTTCATCTCATGAAAAATTTTCCGATCTCTCTTGATTTCACCAAATTGTATAATGCTGAATGATAGTGTGATAACAATCAGCAAAATTGAGATCCATTGTATCCAATGGTGCATTTTTATAGAAATTAATAAAAGCGTGCTTTTCACGATTGGAATGACAAAACAAGATAGCGCAAGTATAAAAAATGGTATTGAAGGGACTAAATAAAAAGTTCTTTGTTTCAAAGTAATCAGTAAAGGTAAAGAAGCAGAAAGAGCAATCAAAACTAAAAATAGGGCTATCTTATGATTTCCAAAGATGACTTTCTCCTTTCTTATGTATCGAAATACAATTAAAATACTTAAAATCAAAATCGGAATAATAAGTTGAATAAGGAGTTGCAGAACTAAACTGGCATGGAAATGAGTAGTGATCTCTCTTTGATTTTGAATAGCGGGAAACAATTGTTGGGATAAGTAATGGTCAAAATTATTTTGAAATCCTGGACTTAAAAAGTATAAAATGATTAAAAAAAGGATGGGAAGTATTGTTGAAGAAATTGCAGAAAAGAATAATTTTAATTTTTTAAATTCTTTAAAGACGATAATATAAATCCAAATTGTAATCAATGGAAAAAGGGCAACAAATCCTTTGGAAAGAAATCCCAATACAATGGATAGCGAAGCTAAAATTAATAAAATGTAATTGTTTTTTCGAATCGAAAGAATCTGAAAAAAAACTGCGAACAATGTGAAAACACTCAATGTATTCTCCAAAAGATTATTTTTAAAAGACCAATTGATGATTGGTGTGATGATCCATAACAACAAAGGGACCCAACCCCAATTTTTGTATTCTGTATTTTTAAACATCTGATTCCAAATGAGTAAGATCGCAACAGACGAAAGCAAACAGGTGAATAGGGAGTATATGTTTTCAGTGAAAAAACTATTTCCAAAAATCTTAAAAAAAAGTGATTGAAGTCCAAACACGAATGGGGGATGTTCAAAGAAATCAGAATGTAAGGTATTGGTATAATGAGGACTCCAAAAAGAGCCAATCCCTTCGGCCATATTTTTGGAGATTGCACTGTATGTAATTCCATCAAGGAACATTCCTTGTTGCATCATGGCGGGAATCAACAAGATGATGAAAATTGATACAGTAAAAATCCAGAAGGTTTTGTTTTGATGCAGCATTAATTTAGACAATTGGAATACAAAGATAGGAAAAACTATTAAGATTTCTAAGATTGAATAATAAATAATTAAAATGACAGT
>DAONEU010000167.1:0-3897 GCA_035403245.1 Bacteroidales bacterium
ATGCCTCAATATCCCGACAGCATCCTCACCTCCTACCCTTACAATGAGATGACCGGAAAAACAATTGCTGATGCGGCCAAAGTAGGTGATGCTCTGGCTATTGCTACTTATGAAAGAACCGGCTATCTTCTAGGGATTGCTCTGGCAAACGCGGTTACATTTTCTTCTCCGGAAGCCATTTTCTTAATGGGTGGACCGATACAAGCGGGGGATGTATTCCTGGATCCGATCAAGAGATCCTTTTTAAAACATAAACTCTTTATTTACGATAGAGAGATCCCTATTCTTTTGTCTTCACTTCATGAAAATGATGTGGCAATACTAGGGGCTGCAGCTTTAACTCGTTAATTGAGAATTACTAAATCTGCTTTTTTGCATTTTATTTCCTGTGAAATTTGAGCATTGATTCTATTCCTAATCTCCTCGTCACTTAGATGGGGAGATCTTTTTTTGATCCGTTCGATCCGAACTTCTAATGGAGCATCAACGACAATAATTTTATCAAAATGATGTTCCAGATGGGCTTCAAAAATGATGGCACTCTCCATCATCACACTAGGAGCATTCTGCATTTTTGCCCACTCCTCAAATTTTTCAAAAACCAAAGGATGGATAAACTTGTTCACCAACAATCTGAATTCCTGATGAGAGAAAACGACAGAAGCCAGTTTTTGAAAATCTAAATTTTGGTTGGTAAATACAGCCTCACCGAAATTACTGTGAAAAAATTGAATCACTTCCGGTAAGTTGTAAAGTTTTTTAGCCTCTTCATCAGCATAAAAAACGGGAATCCCCATCTCTACAAAGTGTTTCGACAGATAGGTTTTCCCGGTTCCGATTCCTCCTGTTAAGGCAATTTTTAACATGGAATTATTTCATATAAATGGTCAAGGTTTCCGGTTTTTCAATTTCAACAAATGCAGACCCAAAATATCCGCTTTGTCTAATTTGATCCGAAATCTCCTTTTTGGAAAAAGAATAAACATTCCTTTTCCCTTTTTTTCTCGTAAGTTCTTTAACTGAAAGATCTAAATATGAGTATTTATCTGTAAAACTATGTTTAAGATAATTAAAACCTTTTGTTTTAAAAGTGATATAGATGATGGAATCAGAAGAATTTACTGTTTTAACACCTTTAGGCAAATGAGAAAAAGAGACAGAACATCCTAGGGTTTGAACATACTCTTTAGAGAAGGTCACAATGAACCAACCTAAAATAGCAATAATCAAACACATCAGAAAAGCTCCTGAGATTATTTTAGGGGTTCTTTTCTTTTCCTCTTTTACTTCCGGCATTGCGAGTATTATTTTTTAGTATCATTACCGTCGATTGCAACGGCAGCTTTTTCGATCGTGATTTTTACATTATCAGCGATTTCAATAGTAAATGTTCCTTCTTGAACGTCGGTAATTTTACCATGAATACCACCAATAGTAACGACTTTATCCCCTTTTTTTAAGTTTTCTCTGAATTGTTGAACTTGTTTTTGTTTCTTTTGTTGAGGACGAATCATAAAGAAATAAAAAACAAGAATCATTAATCCTAAGAAAATTAACATAGAATAACCGCTTCCGCCTTTTGCACCGTTTGCAGCAGGTTGTGCGAATAATAAAATTGATTGAATGTTCATAATTTATTTGTTTAATTAAGGTTTTATTACATTTGCTTTTACAGTTAATAGCGTATTGATGGGATAGGTATTCGCGGTAATGAGAACCTGGTTGCTCACTTCACCGCTTTTAGTTTTGGAATCAAAAGTTACTTTAATCTCACCGGAATCTCCGGGTTTGATGGGTTCTTTAGGTGGAGTAGATGTTGTACATCCACAGGATGACTCCACATAAGAGATAATTAAGTTAGAATGTCCGGTATTTTTAAATTTAAAAGAATAGGATAACCGTTCCCCTTGAATCACTTTGCCAAAATTATGGGTTACCGATTCAAATTGAATAACCGGCATTTTATCAGCTTTTTGCTTATTAACGCCATCAGCAGAAACAGGATTCGAAATAGATTCCACACCGATATTTTTCTCTTTGGAGTTACCACAAGAGATCAACAGGATTCCCATAATTAAAAATAATCCAATTTTTTTCATTTTTCTATTTTTAGTTGATCAGGCCTCTTCCTACTTTGTTTAGTTTGCCTTCCTCTTTTAATTCCATTACAATTTTGTCCAATAATCCATTGATAAACAATCCACTTTTGGCTGAGCTATACCACTTAGCTAGTTCTATATACTCATTGATGGTAACTTTGATTGGAATCTCTTCAAATTCAGTGAATTCACAGATCGCCATTTTCATCAAGATCATATCAATTCCCATCACCCTTTCCATCTCCCAGTTTTGAAGTTTTTCTTCAATCATTTTAGAATACACGTTACCAAGAACCAAGACTTTTCTGTACAAGGTTTTGTAAAAGTCTACATCTAATGAGTCTTTGAATAACGGAGTTATTTTATTATTATTTCCTTTTTTGGAACTAAAATTGTTGATGTTTTTATAAACCATCAACAGTGCTTCGTTGTAATCATCAAACCAATGGACATTTTTTTCTTCCAAAAACCAGTGGAGTAATTCACTTTGTGCAAACACACTTTCAATAATAGTCAGTACTATTTTTTTATCATCCTCATAACTTCTTTCGGGATTATTCAGATAATATTGAAAATCTTCCGACTTAGCAACTTCATGGTAAATCTGAGCCACAAAATCTCCTTGATCATCCCAGCGAACACTTAACTTGTTCCAAAGTTGATTCAAAGTAACATTATCTTCAATTTGAGCTATCACCAAATTATCTACAAATTTTGTATTGGGATTCAAATCTTCATAAGTAAGATATGTTTTTCCCTTTAAATCTTCAATTTTATTTAACCGATACCTTTTAAGCTCAGGAAATAAAGAAAGGAAATAACAGAAAAGGGTGTAACAACTTTCTATTGAAGCTGTTAATTTTTTTTCACTGAGGTTAATATCCTCTTTTGCATTAGCTTCAGATGCAAAAATTCCTTGCATCACCTTCGTCCTCAAATAACGTCTACTTACCATTCTACCAAAATCAATTTTACAATTGCAAAATTACACCAAATTTTCCAATTCTCGGAGACAAAATTTATAATGTTTTACAAGATAATGAATTCTTGACTCATAGCCCCCTTGAAACGATGATTATTTCCACAATGGATGTTCAAAGGAAAGATACAAAAAGATGTCGTTGAATTCAAATCCTTGACTTATATTGATTGGAATGGACAATCCCGGTACAATTTGAAGTCCCGATTTGAAATTAAAAGCATACCTAATTCCAGGATTGAGAATAAAAGTATGGTATTTATTATAACCCTGGTTTTCGAAATTAATGAATTCTGTCACTCCAGCAAATTCTAGCATCAAATTCAGATTTTTATTCACCAGCCAGATGACACTCGCTCCATAGTTATAACTTAAAATCGTTTGTAGGGGCATATTAAGATATTTAGCATTTGGGAATACCGTTGCACCCAGATTAAAATGGGTAACCCAATGGCGACTCCATAGCACACTTAGCGGTAAACGAGAGCTGATGTTTTTGGTTTGGCACCGGCCATTCCTGAGTAAAACTATAATTCCAGGATCGCATAAGGTCATATTGAAAGGTGGAGATGTGCTGAATAACGCCCGCTTCCTGGTTATAGGCTTCTTCCAGCAAAAAAGAGTTATCTTCAATTCGTTGAAAATCAAATTTGTTGTTTTCCTGCGCTTGAAGCGTCAAAAAAACAAACATAAAAATAAAAAAACTGGTAATTCTCATGGTTTTCATAGTCCTCATTTTTTAATTAATACTCACGTGCCTTCTATGGATGTTTTGATGGGTAAAAATAGTAAAAATAATTTAATTTAGCTATCAGTTTT
>DAONEU010000168.1:0-3829 GCA_035403245.1 Bacteroidales bacterium
AAAAGGAATAATAATTAAACTTACCGAACACAAAATCTATTAATTATGAAAACAAAAATCTTTTTACTTGTGCTTTTTCTTTTGACTACGCAGGTTGTGGATGCGCAGATAATGTTTCAGCGCCACTATGGAGGGACAGCAGATGATTATGGCTGCCGAGTTCTGCAAACCGACAATGGAGGTTATTTAGTTGCGGCAATAACTGAAAGCTATGGAGAAGGATATAGAGATATTTTTCTTGTTCGAACCAATGAATTTGGAGATACTATTTGGACAAAAACAATTGGAGGAACAGGAGGTGAACAGCCAAATGCATTAAAAGTCACAAATGATAATAATTTTATTATTGTTGGTTCAACCTCAAGTTATGGTGAAGGTGGTTATGATGTATATTTTCTTAAGCTGAATCAAAATGGAGATATTATTTGGGCAAAAACATATGGAGGAATTTTAGATGAAGATGGATGTGATGTTATACAAACCATTGATGAAGGGTACCTTGTTGTTGGTACAACAATGAGTTATGCAACAGGTTTTAGCAGCATGTATATAATAAAAACTGATAGTGTTGGAGATACACTTTGGACGAAAACATATGAAGAGAAAAGCGCAAATACAGGTATTTCTGTTATACAATTAATTGATGGCGGGTATTTTATTGTGGGTCAGACACTACTACCAGGTCAAATGAGCACTTCAGATTGCTATTTTGTCAGAACGAATGTTTCAGGTGACACTATTTGGACTAAAACATTTGGTGGTGCTGACTATGATGGTGCTTTTGAAATTAATAAAGTAGCTGGCGGCAATATTATTATTTCGGGAACTACCAAAAGTTATGGTCAAGGGGGCTATGATATTTTTTTAAGCATGGTTAATACCAGTGGTGATGAAATTTGGATGAAAACATATGGTGGAGTGGATGATGATTATGGTGGAATGTTTTCTCCATCAAATGATGGGGGGTACATTATAACAGGATATACGAAAAGTTTCGGAGCCGGAAATCAGGACATGTATTTGATAAAAACTAATAATAGTGGTGATACATTATGGACAAAAACATTTGGGGGAAATGATAATGAATGGGGAGGAAGCGTAAAGCAGACATCAGACAATGGATTTGTCGTTGTTGGAAATACCAATAGTTATGGAAATGGATATGATGTTTACTTTGTTAAAACAAATTCAGCAGGTATTTCGGGTTTTGCAAGAATTATTAATGAGAATATTGAATGTAAAGTATTTCCTAATCCATGTTTCGGTTTTCTTAATATTGAGTCTAATATTACGGATAATACAGATTTTAATATTGATGTTTATGATATTTCAGGCAAGCGGATGTTTGAGAAAAAGGTATCAACTGATGAAAGTAATATGTACTCATTAGATTTAACAGGACTCAGAGAGGGGTTTTATATACTACAATTATGTTTTGAGAATAAATGTGTAACCAAAAAATTATTAATCCAAAAATAAAACAATATGAAAACAAAAATCTTAATGCTTATAGTTTTTCTTTTGGCAATAAGGACAACGGATGCTCAAATTATGTTTCAGGGGCATTATGGAGGAAATGCTGATGATGCCGGTAACAGTGTATTACAAGCGGTTGATGGTGGTTATATTGTTGCCGGTAGAACGATGAGTTATGGTAATGGTTCAAATGATATTTATGTTTTAAAAACTGATGCTCTTGGAAACGAATCCTGGTCAAAAACATATGGTGGAATTGGATGGGACGCTCCATTGGGGGTTAAAAAGACATATGATAATTGTTATGTAATTGTAGGAGGAACTTCAAGTTTTGGCGCTGGAGGCTCAGATGCTTTTTTAATGAAAATTGACAACGACGGAGATTCACTTTGGTTTAGAACATATGGTGGAAGTGCCGATGATGAGGGTTTTGGGGTTGATATATGTGAAGATTCTGGCTATATCATCTCTGGTGCAACCTGTAGTTTCGCTGATGCATTTGCCGCAGCATATTTAATTAGAACAAATTATCATGGGGATACACTTTGGACAAGAATTTATGAAAAAAAAGATTTCAATGGTGCCAATAGCGTAATAAAAACAAATGAAGATGGTTTTTTATTAGTTGGTGTAGCAGAAACTGGGGGAGCACCAGGCGCTGATGGACTTACAATAAAAACAAATAGCGTCGGCGATTCCATGTGGATGAAAACCTTTGGGGGGTCATCATATGATGAATTTTATTCAATTTGTGAAGATAATAATGGGAATTACCTGATGTGTGGAACAACATATAATTTAGTAAATGGAAGCTATGATATTTATGTAACAAAAATTACAGTAAATGGTGAAATGATATGGAGTCGATCCTTTGGTGGAGCTGGCTCCGATAATTCTTATTCCATGATTCAAACAAGTGATAACAATTATGTTATCGCAGGATCAACAGAAAGTTTTGGTGCAGGAGGCAAAGATGTATATCTAATAAAGATAAATTCAGATGGCGATACTATTTGGACCAGAACTTTTGGTGGCGCAAGTGATGATTGGGCTAAATCCATTCAGGAAACAGTAGATGGTGGTTATATTATTTCGGGCTATACTCACAGTTTTGGCGGCAATTATGATGTTTATTTAATAAAAACGGATGCCAATGGATTTTCGGGATTTGAAAAAATAATATCTCTTAGAGAAACACTAAAGGTTTTTCCTAATCCATCTAATGGTTTATTTAGGATTCAATTTCAGGATATTTATAATAAAAACGCGGAGATTGAAATTTACAACCTTTTTGGGCAAATAGTTTATAAAAAGTATTTACCTAACCAAACGATTGATTATTATGAAGTCGATATAAGGAACAATCCAAAAGGTGTATATATATTATCTTTTAAAAATAGGAACTCCTTTAAAACATGTAAAATAATTATTAATTAAAGAACAAAGGCTATGAAATCATTTATCAAAAATTTATGCTTTAAAATTACATTAATTACTACCATTTTTAGCATTAATTCCAATACTAAGGCACAAACCCAATCGGTGCTTCTTCCTATACCAGGCAGTTATATCACCAATCCACCTGATGGACAAAATGGCTGTAAAATAATGAATTTTAACAACCCTTCAAATCCTATAATAACAACTTTGCCGAAACATGATTTCGATTTTGGGAATAGCGATCCACATTTGGAATATGATTTACACGCCCCAGCAACTAACCCAGACAACCTATATCTTTTCAACGAAAAATACCTCGGTCAGCACCCAATGTTTGCCCAGCAAGTGGTACACGATAAGGACGGCAATTTGCTGTTTTTTATTGTTGATAATAATATTTATAATAAATATGGGAAGGCATTTAAAATGGACCCTAACGATAACGATGAGACTGCTTATTATTATTATTTACATGGCGATGTTATTTATGCTCCCAACTATAACCGATTTGGGTTTTCAGGAACTTCAACTCCGAATCCAAATATATCTCTTGATCCAGAAATAGTAATAGTTCCAATAATAGATAATCAGAATCCTTGTAATTACAAATTTAGAGTTGTATATTCAATTTTTAATTGTGATGCACATAGTGGGGCTTCATCTATTTTAACGCGTACACTAACTTACATTGACGAAAACCATATTGAATTATCACCTGAGGAATTATTATCGAAACCTGAAACAATTCCTGTTAGTCAAGGTGCGTGTCGAGATGAATCTGTAAGAAATTTAGCTGTTTCAAAATATAATAATGATGAACACAGGTATGTGCTATTTGTAAGGTTCTATAATTATCTTTCCATATTTACTGTTGATGAATACGGAAATATTCCGAGAAATAATAATGATGATT
>DAONEU010000169.1:0-3776 GCA_035403245.1 Bacteroidales bacterium
AATCTTCAAAAAAATATTAAGAAAATCTTCGAAAAAGATCCATCCAAACAAATTGCCATTGCCGGTAAACACGGACATGCTGAAGTAGTTGGTCTGCTAGGTCAAACCAATCAACAAGGAATGGTGATCTCAAAGATTGAAGAAATTGACAAAATTGATTTTACACGCCCACTGGTACTGTTTACTCAAACTACTTTTGATGTAGATTATTTCATGCAACTAGTCGATGAAATTAAAAAAAGATATCAAGCTTTAGGGAAAGAAAACTTATTCACCTACTTTGATACAACATGTAAACAGGTTTGCAATCGAAAAAAACAAATCATTAAATTTGTCGAAAACTATGACCTAATTGTTTTTGTTTCAGGTGAGAAAAGTTCAAATGGTCTTCAACTTTTCAAAAAATGTAAACAATTAAATCCAAATTCCCATTTTGTCACTTCAATGGAATTATTTGAACATTTACCCATTGAGACTGCAAAATCTATCGGAATTTGTGGTGCAACATCTACTCCAATGTGGTTATTAGAACAAGCTAAAGAAAGAATTATTGAAAAACTGAATAAACAAAGACTAATTCCTTAATTAATCAATGAATTAACAATAAAAAAAAACGTTTTTCGTTAATTGTTGGTTAATCTGTTCTTAGAAAGTTGAACAAACTAAAAAAAATAAAATGAAACAAAGAGTTTTGCTTGCAATGAGTGGTGGAGTGGATAGTTCCGTAGCAGCAAAATTGCTTCTAAATCAAGGGTATGAAGTTGTAGGCTTGACTTTAAAAGTGTGGAGCTATGAATCAACCTATTTCGGCAAACAAGGTAAAAAATCAGATTCTGATTATATTATTAAAGCTCAAAATCTGGCCAATCAACTCCAGATTGAACACCATCTGATTGATATTCAAGAGCAATTTCATTCAACCATCATTGAACCTTTCATTCAGGAATATTTCAAAGGAAGAACTCCGAATCCATGCGTCATGTGCAATCCAACCATGAAATTCAATACTTTTATTCAAATGGCCAACCAACTAAACTGCGATTTTATTGCAACAGGTCATTATGTGAATAAAATATTTGAAAATGGGAGATTCATCATTACCCAAGGCAAAGATGAAAAGAAAGATCAGTCTTATGTTTTATGGAAACTGGATCAGGAAATACTTAAAAAATCCCTTTTTCCACTTGGAAATTTTCAAAAAGATGAGATTAAAAATTTAGCTAAACAATTTGGATATAAAGAGATTGCTGAGCAACAAGAGAGTTATGATATCTGTTTTATTCCAAACGGAGATTATCGCTCTTTTCTTCAATTGCAATGCCCTGATCAATGTGAATCTCTACGCGGAGGCGTAATCATAGATAAAAATGAAAAGTGGTTGGGAAAACATAAAGGGTATCCGTTCTATACTATTGGACAAAGAAAAGGCCTTGAAGTGGCAGTTGGCCATCCAATCTTTGTAACTCATTTGGATCCGGTCAATAATAAAGTCACTTTAGGCGAAAAACAAGATCTTTTGTCCAATGTTTTACATCTGAGTCAAGTCAATATTCAAAAATATGATCATCTTCCTGAAAATTATAAAACACATGTAAAAATCAGGTACAAAGATCATGGTCAAATGGCTACCATTCTAAAAAAAGAGGATCACTTTTTGTGTGTGTTTGATGAACCTGTTTCAGCCGCTACACCCGGTCAATCTGCTGTCTTCTATGAACGAGATCAGTTAGTTGGTGGTGGAATTATTGAAAATGCCTATTTGTTAAATCAATTAAATTAATATGAGATATCTATCCATTTTATTCTGTTTTCTCGTGTTGAACCTATCAGCACAACCTCAAGCACCTAATCGTATCGATTCCAAAGGTAATAAGCAAGGATCCTGGAAAAAATATGATAAAGATGTGCTCATTTACGAAGGAAATTTTAAAGATAATGTTCCTGTAGGTGAGTTTAAATACTATCACCCAGATGGAAAACTAAAAAGTATTACCCTCTTCATTCAAGGTGTCCATCAAGTGAAAACTACCATTTTTCACCCCAATGAGAAAAAAGCCTCTGAAGGGCATTTTATTGATCAACAAAAAGATGGTGAATGGAAGTATTGGGATCCAGATACAACATTGATTAAAGTGGAAAACTATAACAAGGGAAAGAAAAATGGGGCCTGGCTTACCTATTCTTCTTCTACCGGTATTCTTCTGGAAGAACTCAATTATAGAAATGATACTTTAAACGGCGTCGCCAAAACATATTATACGGATGGTGTTCTTTGTTCTATTGAACATTATATTTCCGGACAAAGAAATGGCCCGGCAGAAAGTTATTTTATTGATGGAAAATTATCAATAAAAGGTTCCTTTTCGCAAGGCTTAAAAGTAGGAGAGTGGCTTTACTATGACCAACAAGGTCAGTTGAGAAAATCAACGGAATATAAGAAAGGTCAGGAATTAGTTACTTTTCTAGTTTTTTATAATGGAAAACAACCCATTAAACTAAAACAAGATATTATCGCCTATTTTATGGAAGAAGGTAATAAAGTGAAAATTGTTCTATTCAAGGGTTCTCCGATTATCATTACTGATGATTTGTATACAGTAAAAGAATGGGCAGATATGCTTAATTTTATTCCTGTTACACCATCCTTGCATGTTGCTCATGCTGCTATTAAAGGCTATCAACAATTAGAAGATGACGAAATTCAAGTGCAAATTGAACCGGCATTGCCCTATAAAGTGATCTCCAGAGGAGATGAAGCAGCTATGGTGAAAATGTTGTTTGCACGCGAATTGCCTAAGTTAGAATAAAATAAAAATGAGTACTCTAAATCCCTTAAAAAATTATATATTTGCAGGATGATTAAAAATAAAATTAAAATGGGTAAACATTTGTTTATCAGTCTTTTATGTTTTTTTGCATTAACACAATTTAATGCAAATGCTTCAATTTTAAATACTTTTTGGTGTAATGAATCGGAACATTATACCGAATCATTGAGAGATACTATTAAAGATACTAAAAATAAAACAAAGAGAAAATTCTCTTTTGGAAGCAATAAAGTTACTTTTGACTCCTTTGGCGAGAATTATCAAAAAGCGATCAATTATTATAATAAATCTTCATATTTATCAGCAGCTCAATTATTTGAGCAACTTTATCCACTCTCAATCGGCACTCCTTATGGAGATACTATTTTGTTCTTATTTGCAGATTGCTATTTTAAAAATAAAGACTATCAATTAGCAGCTTTCCATTTTAAAGATTATACCAGAAGGTATCCCGGGACTGAAAGGACTGAATTGGCAGCCTTGAATTGTGTAAAAGCATGTTATTATGTGTCTCCTCCTTATGAAGTGGATCAAAGTGATACTAAATATGCCATCGAAGAGATAAACGAATATATCCAAAAATATCCAAATAGCAAATACATTAGCGAATGTAACGATTTGTTGGATGAGTTAAGAAATAAATTAGCTCAAAAAGATTTTGAAGTTATAAAATTGTATTACAATACTGAAAATTATAAAGCTTGCCAAATCATGGTTCGTAATTTTATGAAGGATTTTGGCTATTCAAAATATGCACCTGAAGCATTATTTACTTTGGTGAAAAATAACTTCGAATTTGCTTCTAAAAGTATCGAATCTAAGAAAAAAGAGCGTTATTTAGCTTGTATTGAAGCTTATGATGGATTGAAAATCCAGTTTCCAAATTCTGAGTATGTTCAACAAGCAAAGAAATTTTACGATGAATCTTTAAATCAGATCAATATAATT
>DAONEU010000170.1:0-1243 GCA_035403245.1 Bacteroidales bacterium
GAGGGTTATTATTAAGCCGACGCCCTGATAAAATTGGGGAAGAGTTATTTTGTTTAAAATTGGGGGAGAACTTAGTTAAGAGTTCTCTGAGTATTCCTTTTGCATTAAATCGAATAGTCCCGACACCCTATTGTTCCGAGATGGTGTGGAAAAATAAATTCACAAAACATTGAATTCTATAAAATTACAAAAAGGGTATTTTTTTAATCCGACTGTTTCCTCACCATCCCGGAACAATTGTTTTTAGTAGTTCAAGCAGAGTGATTCACAATTTTTTTAAAAAACCGAAGGTTTTTTGCGCATTAGGGATGTGAAGGGCGCCGAAGGCGGTGCGAAATGGAGTGCAACGGAATGTAGCACGGAAGCGAAGCGGACCCCGGAACAAGCCCGACGGCAGCAGGGTTGGTTTGTGGGTCGGACGGTGCCGGAATGCCCAAATAAAAATAATAAAAAAATTATTCTATTACAATTCCGTCCCGAATAATCACTTTCCGATCCGATAAAGTGGCTAGTTCTTCGTTGTGTGTTACAATAATAAAGGTCTGTTTGAACTGATCCCGTAAGTCAAAAAAGAGTTGATGCAGTTTTCTGGCGTTCTCAGAATCCAGATTTCCGGAAGGCTCATCGGCTAAAATCAACTGTGGATTGTTGATCAACGCTCTGGCTACAGCCACCCGCTGTTGCTCCCCACCGGAAAGCTCTGAGGGTTTATGCTCCATCCGATCGGTTAACTTTAAGAATTCCAAAAGATCTTTAGCCTTCTGCATCGCTTCCTTCTTGTGTAATCCCTGTATCAATGCAGGTAAAGCGACATTCTCCAAAGCGGTAAACTCAGGCAACAAATGATGAAACTGAAACACAAAACCAATATTTTGATTTCTATAGGCCGACAACTGCTTATCATTCAACGAAAAAAGGGAAAGGTCATTGATCTTGATCTCACCTTGATCCGGTTTATCAAGGGTGCCTATAAGGTGAAGCAATGTCGATTTTCCGGCTCCGGATGCACCAACTATCGTTGTGATCTCCGATTTCTGAATCTCCAGATTTACCCCTTTAAGCACTTTCAAAGAGCCATAACTTTTCTCAATATTTTCAATTTTGATCATTTCATTTTTTTAAAGCACAAAAATAGATAAAATTGTTGAAAAAAGAGCCTGTCATAATTCATATTTACTATTTCAATTTTGTACTTTTGCACCTCGAAAAATCAAATTTCTATGGCAAGAGGGCTTATTACAAT
>DAONEU010000170.1:1343-3770 GCA_035403245.1 Bacteroidales bacterium
TAACATTTTAGCTATACTTTTGTGCATTCATGAAAGAAGAATAAACACATGATCTCAGATATAAACATCAACTCCGAAACTCAAAAATTTATCCGTGAACACATCACTTGTGATGTGCGAGAGTTGGCGTTGAAGGGATCTAAAGAGGCTAATGTTGATTTTACATTTGCAATTGAGCAGATTAGTAGTCGGCAAAAGGCTAAGGGAAAACTACCCGGCTGGTATGCCAATTTCGATTTGGTTTTTCCAAAGTCACTTTCCATAGAGCAATCCTCATCAGAGATAACGGCTGTTTATAAAAGTTCTCTATTATCGGGTTCGATTTTAGTTGATTTAACGGCGGGGTTTGGAGTAGATGGAATCCAATTATCAAATAAATTTCAGAAAACATATTTGATTGAGCGACAATTAGAACTGTCTAAAGTTTTAGAATATAATGTTTGCCAATTGAAACTTCCAAATGTGAAAGTAGTTCATCAAGATGGAATTGATTTTCTGGATGCTTTTCAACCGGAAGATCCCGGAGAGGTCACTTTTTACTTAGATCCGGCGAGGCGAGGTAAAGGGGGACAAAAAGTGGTTGATTTAGCCGACTGTGAACCCAATATTCTGGAATTGAAAGAAAAACTATTTGAGAAAGGGAATCGGATTGTTTTGAAGATATCCCCCATGTTGGATCTTAAAAAGTTATTGATTTCTATACCGGAAATCACTGAATTACACATCATTGCTGTACAAAATGAATGCAAGGAGATCCTGGCCCTTTGTTTGAAAGATGCAAAAAATGAAGATCCAATACTATACTCAATAAATTTCAATACACTGAAAAAGGAACTTTTTTCATTCCGATGGAGTGAAGAGAACAGTCAAATTCCTCGAATGGCTGATTCTATTTCCGGATTTCTTTATGAGCCAAATAGTGCCATCATGAAATCGGGTGGATTCAAAACCATTGGAAACAGATTCTGTTTAAAAAAAGTAGATTATCATACTCATTTGTATGTTTCTGATCTATGGATCGAAGATTTTCCGGGGAGAGTATTTGAGGTTGTCGATATCATTGGGATGGGTAAGTCAGAGTTGAAAGAAAAGATTAAAAAAGGGGAAAGTTATAATTTATCAACCCGTAATTTTCCCATGGAGACTGAAACATTGAAGAAAAAGCTGCAAATTAAGGATGGAGGTGATAAATTTCTATTTGCAACGGTGTGGAATCAAAAACATTTATTAATTTTGTGTCATAAATGTAAAGAAGAGAATCATGGAAGAACTACTTAAACATATTTTAACTACAGAAGTCACGACGGCATCAGCGGCATTGAAACTAGCTATCAGTTTTTTATTAGGGGCTGTAATAGGAATCGAGCGACAATCACGCAGACAGAGTGCCGGATTAAGGACATTTGCAATCATCTGTATGGCTTCTACAACTGCTACTTTACTATCGGTATGGATTCCTCAGTATTACCCTCAGTTTTCAAATAGTGATCCTTCCAGAATTGCAGCACAACTCTTAACCGGTATTGGATTTTTAGGTGCAGGGGCCATTATTCAAAGTCGGGGAAGTGTTCATGGATTGACTACAGCAGCTTGTATTTTATTAGTAGCTATCATCGGGATGAGTGTAGGAGTTGGGATGTATATTCCGGCAATGATTCTCACGTTTGCATCTCTTTTTGTACTCATAATTGTAGAACGATGGGACAGATACCGTTCCATGTCAGGAGAAACCAAACACTTAGTGATTCAATTTTCCATTTCATCACCTGATATTGAACAGATCAAGATTATTTTAAAGAAACATAATGTTTACATATACAATACCACTTTTCAGAAAAACTTTACAAACAATAGTTCCATATATCATTTCAAGATACAGATCACAACCATAACTTTAATTGAAGATATTGTAAATGAGATCAGAATGGATGAAACAATAACTAATATATCGCTAAACGAAATTTAAAAGACGATGAAAAAAACAAAAAAGATTGCATTAGTAGCACATGACAACTGCAAAAAAGACTTAGTAGAATGGGCAGAATGGAATTGGGAAATCTTAATCAAACAAAAATTAATCTGCACAGGAACAACAGGCACGTTGATTGAAAATGCTTTAAAGAGAAAAACAGAAGAAAATGGATCACATAAAACACTCAATATAAACAAACTAAAATCCGGACCATTGGGCGGTGACCAACAATTAGGGGCTATGATCAGCGAAGGCGACATCGATATTTTAATATTCTTCTGGGATCCGATGATGCCACAACCTCACGATGTAGATGTAAAAGCACTTCTTCGCATTTCAACCTTATACAACATCGTCACAGCTTGTTCTAGATCAACTGCCGACTTCATTGTTTCCTCCAACCTTCTTCACGAAGAGTATGACCCACAAGCGCCCAATTTTGACAGTTATGTAAA
>DAONEU010000171.1:0-3735 GCA_035403245.1 Bacteroidales bacterium
AACAGCGAAGCGTAAAAGAAATGAGCACATTAGCACATTAGCACATTATCTGGGGTCATAATCTCTATAGAATTTAAATCCCAAATGGCTTGTTTTAGATCCTAACACCAATGAATCTTCACTGGCAGCAGAAATATTATAACTTTTTACAGCTTTATATCTGGAAGCAAAAACGCCATAAGCCGTTTTGTATGAACTATCTGATGGACAAACTAAATTGGTATATTCCAGATGTTCCTGAACAATACTGGAACTTGGTTGATTAATAATCAAGTAATTATATAGATGCAAAGAGGCTCCCCATACTTCAATAGAGACTGCATTTGTAGCCATTCTGTAACGATCTACTGTAGGGTCTGCTTTAACTTGTAGCGCAATGACATCATAAATGGATGAAGGATTATATTCTTTATTTATCTCACCAAAATTTGAACTGGTAGATGTAAGCATATTATTATTGGTGATATCTCTTTTGACAGATCCATATTTTGTTATTTCACCTGTCACTTTAGAAACCTCAAAATAATAGAAATTTTCATAAATTTCATACCCTTTTGTCAACTCATTATTTGGAAAAATGATATTTCCTTTTTTACCGGTTAAATTTAAACCATTATTGGTTGGAATATTAGGTGCAGTAATTGCAAATGCAGGTACCAAAGGGGTCATACCTGTAACGATTCTACCGGTTTCTTTATTCAACACTTTAATTTGGTATGAATAAGCAGGATTTAAAGTTGCATTAGTATAATAGAGAAGTTGTTTAGGATTAGCAAAACTACCAGGTTCTCTAGGTATTTGAGTTGTAGTATCTAATTCAATAATTCTACCGGTTGCTACATTATTGTTAAACTCTTCAATAGTGACTTTGATTTTATCAAAATAATATAGATTGGTCCAATCTCCTGCAGCAGTATAACTATTTCCTTCAGTTTGAAAACCTTTATACACTTTTACATAGTGAACTGAATCTTTAACATTTAACAATCCATAAACGATTGTGATATCTTTATATGGAGCATTCAAAGAAAATTCATCGTCACATGATGAGAATAATGAAGCAATAATAACAGAAAGGAGTATAAATTTAATATATTTCATAATTTACTATTTTTTAAGTGATGACTCCCTAACCCATTTAGGACCTTGTCTTTCACCTGTTCTTGATCTTGAATTGTTTAACACATATTTGTCATTAAAAGTATATAAAACGCGGAATGTTAACACGTTATTATAAGGAACTCTAGTAAAAGGAGCCACATTGTTTCCGGAATAGAATGTGCGTTCGGCTCCCATAGGAACAATAGAATACTGATATCTAAAATTAAACTTAAGTGCTTTATATACAGGTATTTTCACATCAATAATAAAACTCCAGTCATTTCTTTTATATCTTCCCGAATTGAGATCAGAATATAATCGATGACCAAAAACAGTTTCCTGATAATTAACCAAACGTGACCAGGATGCGCCAACCCCAACAGCAAAACCGGTATTTTGATCTTCGTAATGGATAACGACTGGAACTTCCACATAGTCGAGTCTGATTTTATAATAAATATTGGGTCTTTCTTCAAAAGAAGGATCAATTAACAGGGTGTCATCATAGGGAAATGATTCGACAGTACCGGAAAAATTGGATTGGTATGCGCCTTTTTGGGTAAATAGCAACTCCGTAGTGATAAAAAAACGTTGTTTTCGGTCTAAGGGGAGCATAACCATTCCACCCAAATTAAAACCTGCTTTCTTGTAACCATTCACTTCATCGCCCTCAATTTGAGTAACATTCATACCTCCTACTACACCCCCAACGAATTTTTGAGCGTTCAAATGAAACACAAAGAATAGACAAAATGCAACAATAAGTATCTTTTTCATCGCTAATTTTTAGAGTCACAAAAATACATTTTTTTTTTGTATTTTTGCACTGATTTATAGAAAGGGAATCAGGTGTAAGTCCTGGACAGTTCCCGCTGCTGTAAGTTTCAAAAGTTCTTTAGAAAAATGCCACTGTTGTAAAAAAATAATGGGAAGGCTCTAAAGAGAAACAAGTCAGAAAACCTGCTATAATTCAAGTAAAAAAGCTTCGGGATAAAGCTAGAATTACGGTTTTTTCCGTTTTTTCTTTTCCCGCAGTTTGAATTCCAAAATCAACAAGGTGTTGGTTTTATTTAAACTTATAAATTAAAAAATGATGAAACGGGAAAATTTTATCAAAAGAGTTCAAAAAAATTGGATTATCGGTTTTTCAATTCTCTTATTAGCAGCATCATGCGATCCACAGATCAACCCACCGGTAACACAAAGTAAAACAGGTATTTACATACTTAATGAGGGTGGTTTCAATATGAACAACAGCTCTCTCAGTTTTTTCAACTTTAAAGATCGATCCGTTATTAGTGATCTTTTTCTTCAGACCAATAACCGTGGATTAGGAGATGTTGCCAACGATATGAAATTATATGGTTCAAAATTATATATCGTCGTCAATAATTCTGAAACAATTGAAATTATAAATCCTGAAAATGCCAAATCTATTAAACAAATTTCATTAATAGGTAAACAACCTCGTAACATTACGTTTTTTGAAGACAAAGCTTATGTAAGTTGTTTTGATGGGACTGTAGTTCGTATTGACACTACTACCCTTTTACCGGACGGATCTGTATCCGTTGGGTTAAATCCGGAAGGGATTTGTGTTGCTAATAATAAACTTTATGTAGCCAACTCAGGCGGATTAAGTTCTCCGATCACGTCCAATACGGTTTCTGTAGTTGATTTAAACACCTATACAGAGATTAAGCGGATTGTTGTTGCCACCGGTCCCAGAATTCTCAAGAGTGATCAATATGGGGATGTTTATGTGGCTTGTACCGGAAATTATGGTACAATTTTGCCATCTTTTCACCGAATCAACACTGTAACAGACGAGGCTGCAGAAAATTACAACTTACAGGTACACAATTTCACCATCCAGGGCAATTTTGCCTATTTATATTCCTATAATTACAACGATCAATCCAAATGGTTCAAAGTGATGGATATTTCCACTGAAAATATTGTTAAAGATAATTTTATCAGTGATGCAACGAACATCGCTGTACCTTACGGCATTGCAGTTGATCCGGTCACAAATGATGTATATATAACTGATGCCGGAGATTTTGTCTCCACAGGAGATGTATACTGTTTCAATTCCAACGGAGTATTGAAATACCAGTTCGAGGTGGGAATCATACCTAGTGGTTGGATGGTATTCAAGAGGTAATGTGCTCGTGTGCTCGATTGTT
Organism: Bacteroidales bacterium; assembly: GCA_035403245.1. GTDB lineage: Bacteria > Bacteroidota > Bacteroidia > Bacteroidales > WCHB1-69 > UBA5429. Next base: position 3,291 of record DAONEU010000171.1, read on the forward strand.
CGAATGCTCATGTGCTCGAATGCTCAAATTGTCATTATTATTTGTTATTTATTACTTGATAATTGTTATTTGTTAATTTATTGGGTACCAGGCTTCCGTAGTAATTCGAATCAAGTGAGTTGATAATTCCCAACAGCACTCTAATATCGAATATTCTATTAAACTACGGTTGAACAAAGTTTTATATATGTCACTTTCAACTACTTACAAAATACTCATTTTTTCAATCAAAACAGCACCCTACTTTTATAAGAATATAAAACCCTCTTCACTTTTAACTTTTCACTCTTAACTCTTAACTCAATTTGGGCATTCCCCTTTGGCTTCGCTCAACCCAATTTCCACCCCAACGAACATGAATACTTGCGCTTGCCAAAGGGTCGGTCTCCGGCCTGTACTCCTCGCAGTTCCACCAAGTGTTGCATCGGCCCGGCAGTAGCTCCCA
>DAONEU010000172.1:0-3712 GCA_035403245.1 Bacteroidales bacterium
CCACATGAAGGATTGTGGTTACCCCTTTTTATTAAAGATTTTAATTACAACGAAATGAAGCGCTCCGGATTAAAACTTCCGGCGGATCAGCTTTATGATATCAACAAACCCTGTATTAAAGATGCCATTGTTCAAGTTGGGAATGGAAAAGGTTCCGGGGCTGTAATCTCCAACAATGGGTTGTTGTTAACAACTTATCAAAACATTTTACCTTACCTCACTGCCCTCTCCTCTAGTGAAAACAATATTTTAAAAAATGGTTTCTGGTCGAAAAACAGATCGGAAGAGCAACGTTGTATCGGGTTGACCATCACATTTTTAATCAGAATGGAGAATGTAACACAAGAAGTTTTAGGGTTTATCCCTGAAAATATTCCGGAATACAAAAGAGAGGAGCTAATACAAAAGAAAATACAAAAGATCATCTCAAAATATACTGATGATAAAAAAGTTCATGTCCATGTTGAACCTTTGTGTTATGGCAATGAATATTATTTGTTTTTTTATCAAGAATTTAAAGATATACGACTTGTTGTGGCTCCCCCTTCTGAGATGGCATTGTTTGGGGGCGAAAATGAAAGATGGATGTGGCCCCGTCACAATGCAGATTTCTGTTTATTGAGAATCTATGCAGCACCTGACGGTTCCCCGGCTGAATATACTCCTGAAAACATCCCGATAACTCCCAAATATTTCCTTCCCATCAGCTTGAAAGGGTATAATAATAACGATTTTTCTATGATTTGGGGCTTTCCTCAAAACACCAACCGTTTTATAAGCACCCCTGAGATCAAATTTAGAACTGAAAAATATGCAACTGCTTTTGTAGAAGCAAGTAATGCGATCTTGCCTCCTTTGAGAACAGCTATCAACAATAAAGAAAACGATCAAATTTACTACGGAACGATTTATAATACGATTGCGAATCAATATGTTCGTCAAAAAGGGGAGATAGATAATATGTTTTCTTTAAACATCATAGAAGAGATTCGAAAAAGAGAAACTAAAATGGAACGATGGGGTTTGTTGAGAGATGATGATCCCATCATTTTCGATACTTTATATGAAAAATTAGATACCCTTTTTTCCGGAGTATCACTGGATTTGATGCGTTGTTATTGGTACGGAAATGTAACCCTTCAGCCCTCCAAGTTTTTAATGCTTCCTTATCATTTTCAGAATGTTACTCCAACACCTAAATCTGAGCTGGAGATTGATCAAATCATTAAAGAATACCAAAAATTAACTCTTGGAGCAGATAAAGATCTGGAAATAAAACTCATACAAGCTTCCATCTCATTATGGAATAAACTACCGGAAGAACTAAGACCTCAAATTGGTCCCTATGTAATCAAATTTTTCAATAATGATTATAATGCTTTTGCATCTGCAGTTGTCAATAAATCGATTTTTTCTACAGAAGCAGCTTTACGAAAATTTTTAGAGAACCCAAAATCAACAGTATATCAAGGAGATCCACTGATCAGATATTTTCATGAGATCATCAAAACCATGTCGAAAGGGGAATCTGCTTACCTATCTCTTCAAGATGATTTGATCCCAATACAAAGAGAATATGCTCATATCTTATTGGAAATGAATAAACAAGAAAATGACTCCTACTATCCTGAAGCGAACAATTCTTTACGTGTATCATTCGGGAAAATTTCGGGATATCAACCATGCAATGCAATAACATATCAATACTACACCAATCATATTGGAATTCTGGAAAAAGCCAAAGGAAAACCGAATGATCCAAACTATAAATTACCCAAATCTCTTATTGATTTACTAACAAGTCAGGCTTTTGGAAGTTATGAATATGACGGAGAGCTTAGAATCTGTTTCATAACCAATGCAGATTCCGGATTTGGCAGCAATGGAAGCCCTGTTTTAGATGGAGATGGAGCAATTATTGGCATGATGTTCGATTCTAATCGGGAATCTTTAGGACATCAATATTTATACAACTACGAATTACACCGATCCATCTGTTTAGATGCCCGGTATATTATTTTTCTTCTTGAAAAATTTGGAGGTGTTCCTTATCTTTTTGAGGAGATGAACCTCATTCAATAACTCCTATAATCTTTGGAATAGTCATGAAAAAAATATCGATCTTTCTATTAGTTTTTATCTCAAGTCTAGTCTTACTCGGACAATCTTCACTTCCTAAATACACGTGGGCCAATCAGCAATTAGCCAGGATGACCTTAGAGGAAAAGATCGCCCAACTTTTAATTATCAGGATCCATTCCAACTATGACGAGACCTACAATGCTAAAATGGTGGCCGATATTCAACACTATCAACCAGGAGCGGTTTGTTTCTTTCAGGGTGGTCCCTTCAGAGAGATCAACCTGACTAATCGGATTCAAGAGGTGAGCAGGATTCCCATTCTGGTCACTATGGATGCTGAATGGGGTCCCTCAATGAGGTTAGATTCTATGCCCAGATTTCCCAGAAACATGACCCTTGGCGCATTGCTTCCCCAATACGACTCTCTGATTTATGAGATGGGTAAAGAGATTGGTCGTGAATGTAAAATGCTAGGAATACATGTCAATTACGCCCCGGTTGTAGATGTAAACAACAACAGTAAAAATCCGGTGATAAATAGTCGCTCATTTGGAGAAAACAAAGAATGGGTTGTAAGAAAAGGATTGGCCTATATGCAGGGATTACAATCAGAACAAATTGTTCCATGTGCCAAACATTTTCCCGGTCATGGCGATACTGAAGTGGACTCTCACCTTGGATTACCTATAATCACCAAGTCAAAAGAGGCTTTAGCTGAAACTGAATTTTATCCTTTCACAAAGATGATTGCACAAAATGTGGAGATGATCATGGTTTCCCATTTGAACATTCCTGCACTAGACAGTTCTCAAAATTCCATTGCAACACTCTCCTATCCTATTGTTACCGGACTTTTGAAAAAAGAGATGGGGTATAATGGGATCATTGTAAGTGATGGAATGGAAATGGATGGATTAAGAAAATTTTATAAAAACGGAGCTGAGGCAGAAATTAAATGTTTGTTAGCGGGAGTTGATCTTCTTTGTTTACCTAACGATATGAATATCATCATTCCTGAAATCAAAAAAGCGGTTGAAAACGGGATCATTTCAGAAAAAGAGATCAATGAAAAATGTTTAAAAATATTAAAATTAAAAGAGGATTTGGGCCTAACCACCTTTACTCCAATCTCAATTGATTCTGGTAAAATTTTTGACTTTACCAGAGCAAATGATCTGATCAAAACCATTGAAACAAAGGCATTGACTCTTGTAACTAATCAAGGTATTATTCCGATTTCCAATCAAACTAACTGTGCTGTTGTGATCATTGGAGATCAGGAAACGACTCCATTTTGTGAACAGATTTGCAAAGATAGATCACTCAAATATATCCTCGTAAACAAAGAACTTACGAATTATGAATCTCAAAAGGCGATCAGTAGTTTAAATGCTTACTCAACAGTAATCGTTGTTTATATCGGTACGAACCAGGCACCCGCCAAACAATATGGAATCACTTCACAATCGGTAAGGTTTATCCATGAACTCAAAAAAAGCAAAAAAGTGATTCTGACACTTTTTGGGAATCCTTACGCACTAGAGCAATTCAACGATTTGAATCAATTCAGTGCTATTGTTGTAGGGTACCAAAGAACGGCTACGAGTGTTTCTTCCACTTTTGATGGACT
>DAONEU010000173.1:0-3667 GCA_035403245.1 Bacteroidales bacterium
TTGAGAACCGGATAAAAAGCTTCATCCTGATAAATATTTCTTCCAATTAAAGCTTTTAACCAATATCTTATTTTACTTTTTTCTAAAGAACTTAATGGTGCAAGTTTTACGTTAGATTTGTTAGAAAAGAATGCAATATATTGATTAACAATATTATCATTAACTACAAACTGAGAAACATAAGTATTCGCTTTTGGATATTTTCCAATGATATTGCTTTTGTTTTCATTAGAATAGTTAAAGCAAAATTCAATTAATAAAGTAGAATTTATCAATTGTTTGTATGACTCCGACATTTTAGTCTGGTCAACCGGTACAAATTGATCCGGCATGATTCCGCCCCCACCGTAAACAATTCTTCCTTTTCTGGTTTTATATTTCAATTTAGGATCGAATTTCGTACTATCTACCTTATAAAGCTCTCCATCTTCAAAACGTTTGGCAAAATCTTCATAATAGGCTTCAACTCCATTTTGATATTCTCTTTGTATACATCTTCCGCTAGGAGTATGGTAACGAGCAATTGTTAATCGTAATGAGGACCCATCAGAAAGGGGAATTTGTTGTTGTACTAATCCTTTTCCAAAAGATCTTCTCCCTACAATAATTCCTCTATCATTATCCTGCACTGCGCCGGCTACGATTTCACTAGCTGAAGCACTAAATTCATCAATTAAAATGATCAGCTGTCCCTCTTCAAAATCACCTTTCGAAGTGGCATATATTTTCTCAGTTTGTGAATGTTCCCCTTCTGTATACAAGATCATATCCCCTTTTTTAAGAAAATGATCGCAGATGTTGATGGCGGCATCTAAATAACCACCTGCATTGCCTTGTAAGTCAACAATTAACTTTTTCATTCCTGAATTTTGAAGCTGATGTAAAGCTTTGGTAAACTCTTCAAAAGTGGTTGCCCCAAACTGATTGATTTTAATATATCCAGTTCCCGGAACAATCATATAAGCGATATCAACAGAATAGGTTTCGATCACATCTCTAGAGATTTTGAAGTTTAATGGGTTTAAAACGCCTGGACGTTTAATCCCAATTTCTACAATTGTCCCCTTTTTGCCTCGCAATAACTTAAAAACTTTATCATTAGTAATCTTTGTACCGGCTATCTTTTGTTTGTCCACAAAAACAATTCTGTCCCCGGCTCTGATTCCGGCTTTTGCAGAAGGACCACCTGCAATGGCATTGATGACCATTACGGTATCATTCATGATGTTAAATTGAACACCAACTCCTTCAAAAGCTCCCTCCAAACTCTCTTGCTGTACTTTATTTTCCTCAGCGGTTGAGTATGTAGAATGAGGATCTAGTGATTCTAACATTGATGAGATCGCTTTTTCCATTAACTTTTCTGTATTGACCGTGTCAACGTAGTTTTTATTGATATAGTAGAGCACTTCCTCCAATTTATTCGTACGACCCGCTACCATTTTTTCCATCTTTTTATCTATCAGGTAAGAAACGCCAAAGAGAACGATAAAAATCGAAAATAAAAATATGAGAATGTAAAAAAGAATTTTGTTTACGGTGTTTTTCATTATTAATGCAATTGATTTTGAATTGAAGTTTTTTGTTATTTAGCTTTAAGTAAGTATTGGATTTTTTGATTGGTTACGATCAAAACTATTTTTTTTGCCTTTTTAAAGAAGCCTGATGTAATAAATCTAAGAAATTGACTATAAAATCCTGAAATTCAGGATCAGGAAGTGCATTTGCGCAGTATTTAGTAACAACAGATTTCCATTGCTCAGGTTGCAGTAAAGCAATATTATTGGATTGTTTGATTTTGGCAATTTCATCAACGATTTCCATCCGTTTTCTTAAAAGTTCACTGATTTGAGTGTCAATAAGAGCAATCATATTTCGATGTTTCAGAAGTTCCATCTCTGTTGATGTACTTATTGAAGATTTAAAGTTCAAGGATTCAATCAGATGAAGAAATTGCACTGGGGTAAGTTGTTGACTGGCATCACTTAATGCATGTTTAGGATCATGATGAACTTCTAGCATCAAGCCATCAAAACCATAATCCAAAGCAATTTGAGAAATTTCAGGGATATAATTAATGGTTCCGCTGATGTGGGATGCATCACAGAGTAAAGGAATTTCAGGAAAGTGAGATTTTAAAATGATGGGAATTTCCCACATGGGGTTATTACGGAACACTTGCTCTTTATCAATCGAAAATCCACGATGAACGGCCATGATTTTATGTATTCCGGCCGCTTTAATTCTTTCAATAGCTCCTATCCAGGTTTTAAGTTCAGGAGTTATAGGATTTTTAACAAATATATCGATCGGTTGATCTTTTACACGATCTGCAATTTCCTGAACTAAGAATGGATTTACGGTAGTTCTGGCACCAATCCAGATGGCATCTATTTGATTGTCAATACATAATTGTACCTGATCCCCTCTGGCAACTTCTACACAAATTTTGTAATTGTAATCACGTTTGATTTTTTTCAACCAATCTATTGCTTCAATTCCGGCTCCACTAAAATCATTAGGGTGGGATCGTGGTTTCCAGATTCCTGCTCTAAAATAGGAGATAGGAATCTGCAATTGATGGATCTGTTCAGCAGTAGTCTGTAATTGAGATTCAGATTCTGCTGCACAAGGACCGGCAATCAAGATTTTATTGTTTAGTTCCATATTTCAGAAAGGATATTAATTCCTGAGTTCATATTGGAAATGCGATAATCTCCTAAAGGCAGCAATTCACCTTCAACTTCACCTAAAATGTAAGGATTTGTTTTAATCTCGATGATGCTTGCTTTATAAGATGTGATCTCCTTTAATTTTTCAACATGAGAGCCATCATAAAGATTTTTGACATTTTTAATTACTTTAAATTTCGAAACTTTATCAATCACGATCAACTCAAAAAAATGATCATTTGGAATTGCATTAGGACATTGTTTCATTCCGTTACCATTAAATTGACCGATTCCAATGGCGAGAGAAATGATTTCTTTATCCAAAATTTTATCATCAACCTTTAATTGTACTTTATGAGCTTTTTGACTCATTAGTGTTGTAAAAAGACTGAAAAGATACACCGCCTGAGGTAGAATTTTTGGTTTTTTATCAGCCGTATTTTTAATAATTTCAGCATCAAAACCAAATCCGGCAATATTAAGGAAAAATCTTTTATCTATACATGTATCATTTTGAATGACTTCAACCAACCCAATATCATGATTTGTAAAGGACCCGGAAGAAATAAATTCGCGGGTATACAAAAAAGTGTTTTTTGAAAAATGGGTTCTGGCCCAATCATTACCGGTGCCCAAGATGACGGGAATCATGAAAACTTCATGAGGTGCAATATTGCTTTCCATTACACCATTTATAAAACTGTTAAAAGTACCATCTCCACCAATCACCATAAAATGGCGTTTTCCTTCCAATAAAAGAGTATTAATCAATTTCTTTGCGTCAGAAACTTGCTCTGTCAAATGATATTGATATGTGATTTTTAGTTTTTTAAGATATTCTTCAATTTGGTTCCAATAATCGCCACTTTTATGTGACATGGCTGAAGGATTTAAAATGATTTGCCAGGAATAGTCTTGAATAGTAATTTTCATCTTTTATAATTAAACCTGCAAAATTAACATTTTTTTGCACATAAAGGTTACATAGTACTGAA
>DAONEU010000174.1:0-3664 GCA_035403245.1 Bacteroidales bacterium
GGTGAAACAACATTATATACTGCCTATATCACATATCAAAATCAATGTGAAAACTCTGATACTATTACAATCCAGGTACCTGATTTAGATAAACCTGTTATTGTAGGTGATACTGTTATTTGTGAAGGGGAACGTACCACTTTAATGATTACAAATGCTCAAGGAAATTATGAATGGAGTACAGGTGCAACCACTCAAAATATTGTAGCATCTCCTTCCAGTACAACAGAATATATAGTTGGTGTTACAACTGAGATTGGTTGTACTACAAAAGATAGTATCGTGGTAAATGTAAACACAGCTCCAATTGCAGCTTTTACCCCTAATCCTCCTCATGTTTACGTTGAAAATGGAGAAGGCCCAATCAGCTTTGTTAACCTTTCTCAATTTGCTCAATTCTACAGTTGGAATTTTAATGATTCTTATTGCTTGCCAAGTGATAATATTTCAGATTTGGAAACCCCTATCCATATCTACACCAGATCCGGAAAATATAAAGTTTCCCTAACTGTTGAAACAGATCAAGGTTGCTCAGATTCAATAAGCCAATTTGTAGTTGTGGAAGTACCCTATTTCTTCTATGCTCCGAATGCTTTTACTCCAAATAGTGATGGAATTAACGATCTTTTCTACACTGCCGGTGAAGGTATAGACCCTGACTTTTTCGAAATGCTCATCTACAACAAATATGGCAACGTTGTATTTAGATCGAAAACTCCATTTGATTCTTGGGATGGACTAGATCGCGATGGTTCTAAAGCTCCTTCCGGTGTTTATATCTATGTAATCACGACTCAAGATATGGATGGAAATCCAAAAAGATACGAAGGTAGCGTAAATCTGATTCGTTAAACTGTGAAAAATTGAATCTGGCTAAACAATATTATTTTATAAAAATAGTTCAAATCATCGCTATTTCAATAGCGATGATTTCTTTATTTAGCTGTAAATCAACTCAAATCATAACACCTCAACCCACTCAGACTGACACATCTGTTATTATAGAAAATAGAGAACTCATTGACACAATAATTCCACTTCATTATACTCAATTCAAACCTTTGTATCAATATGACTATGATTGGATCAGTTATAGAGGAAAAGCAAATTATACATTTAAAGGGAAAGACGGAGAACTGAACCTGTTTTTCGTAAATAAAATTGATAGTATCATTTATATAAACATCAATCTTTCCGGAATTGAAGTGGTCAGAATGGTTTTACTTCCCAATGAACTGATTTATGTCAATAAATTGAATAAAACATATTATAAAGGTGATTATCGATTTTTTAACAAAATTGCAGGGATCTCAATCAATTTCAATATGTTTCAGGCAACCATGAACGGTAAGGATTTCCCCAATTTTAATACGGATTTTACTATTACTGAAAACGATAATCAGTATATTTTGCTTCATCAGAATAGAACCGATCTTCAAGGGACTTTCAATCTAATTCAAAAAATAACTTTGAACCAATCTGCTCAAATGGTTCAAAATTCGATCACTATTAAATCTATTCTTAGAAAAATAATGATTAATTATTCCGATTATCTTCCTATAGAGGATAAGTCCTACTTTCACAATATGACTATTGAAAGCTCCGAATTTTCGATCCTATTAAATTTAAAAAATATCAAATTTAATACTCCGGGGCCAACATCAATTACAATTCCTGAAAGTTTCAGCGTTATTGAATTCAATTAATATGTTAAAAATTTCTAGTGAAACCATAAAAAAGTGTGCTTCTGAAGCAGGATTTTCATTTAGCGGAATCTCCAGTTTAGTTGATTTCTCTAAAGAAGTACAAAATTTTAAAGAGTCCATTCAAAATGGGTATCATGCCAAAATGGGTTATTTGGAGAGAAATATTGAAGAACGTTTTGCGATTGATACACTTTTACCCAATTGTAAAACAGTTATTGTCAATCTCTTTAATTACAATATCGGGAAAGCATTAAATTCAAATTACAGAGTTTCCAGATATGCATTTGTAAGAGATTATCATCAATTAGTTTCTGAACAATTGGAGAAAATGGTAAGTCTTATAAAACAACATAACAACCATTTTAACTATAGTATTTCGGTTGATTCCGGTAGAATATCTGAAAAAAACTGGGCGGTTAAATCGGGATTGGGTTATTATGGTAAAAATGGAATTTTTTTAACACCTCAAGGAAGTTTTTTCTTTATTGGTCTTATACTTATTGATCAAGAAGTGGATCAATATGATCAACCGTTGCCGGACAATTCCAATTTTTGTGGAAATTGTTCCTTTTGTATCGAGAGTTGTCCAACAAAAGCCATTGTAAAACCTTTTGTTGTGGATGCCCGACAATGTTTATCTTATCAGACATTATCCAATAAAAACCCCGATTTTGACTTGGTAAAAGAGCATCCCTGGATTTATGGATGTGATATCTGTCAGGAGGTTTGTCCTAAAAATAAAAAATCGGTGATCCATGAGTTGGCAGTATCCAATTCTTCCCTATTTTTGCACTTTGAAGATTCAGATTTTGAAAATCTAACAAAAGAGCAGTTTGATCACTATTTTAAGCATACATCCATAGGGTCAAAAGGGTATGAAAAATTGATACAATTTATCAAAAACAGACAACAATGAAAAACATGATAGAAAGGGCAAAGCAAGTACTTCAGGAGGAGGCAGATGCTATCATTCGAATGAAGGATTTGATTAATGAAGATTTCGAAAAGAGCTTAGATGTCATCTTAAATGCTAAAGGTAGAATTATTGTAACCGGAATTGGCAAAAGTGCCATTATAGGACAAAAGATTGTAGCTACTTTTAATTCCACAGGCACTCCGGCTATCTTTATGCATGCCGCTGAGGCTATTCATGGTGACCTGGGCATCATCCAACCGGATGATGTGGTACTCTGTCTTTCCAAGAGTGGCAATACCCCTGAGATCTCAGTTTTGATGCCTTTTTTCAAGATGAGTGGAAACAAGATTATCGCAATTGTTGGGGATACCAATTCGTTCTTAGGAAAAGAAGCTGATTATGTTTTGGATTGTTCGATTGAAAAAGAAGCATGTCCTAACAATCTTGCCCCAACTTGCAGCTCAACAGCCCAATTGGTCATTGGCGACGCATTAGCGAGTTGTTTAATTGAATTAAGAGGGTTTACTTCTCAGGACTTTGCCAAATACCATCCAGGTGGAATGCTTGGTAAACGTTTGTATACCAAAGTGAAAGATCTATACCGTTTCAATGAGAAACCTATTGTGCATCTCGACTCTTTAATGCCTGATGTTATCCTTGAAATATCAGGTAAACGGTTGGGAATTACGGCAGTTGTAGATCAAAATCGTGTAGTTGGTTGTATTACCGACGGTGACTTAAGAAGGATGTTGGAAAAGCACACCGACTATTCCAAGCTTAAAGCAGAAGCTGTTATGTCAGCTAATCCAAAAACATTGACAGAAGATGTTTTGGCTGTAGAAGCGTTAGAAGTAATGAAAAAGAAAAATATCACCAGCATTTTTGTTGTTGATGACAATGGATTTTATTTAGGTGTATTGCACTTACATGATATAATTAAAGAGGGTATTTATTAAAATTCCCATTTTTAGTATTCACAAAAAAGAGAATTTTTAATGATAGAAGATTTAGTTGAAGACCTTTCCGGAAGTGACGAGAAAGA
>DAONEU010000175.1:0-3655 GCA_035403245.1 Bacteroidales bacterium
TTTTATCTTTTTAATTTGGTCTGCAAAGTAACTATTTTTTTCCGGAAAAAGCAAGCCCAATTTTTTATAAATCTTTTCAGCTTTTTGAGTGTATCCTTGATCAGCATAAACCTTTGCTAATGTTTCACTTACAAGTTCAAAATCGCCAATATTGGCTTGTTTTTCGTAATTCACATTGGGATCATGCCTGGACGGATCAAAGATCATTTTCGGAGGATTTTGAGTAAATTTGTCAATTAACTGTGAAATTTCATCCGGATGATTATCTGTAACTTCAGGTGATTCATTTTGTTGAATCGGTTGTTTTATTCTTTTTGATTCAGACTGAAGACGTGGCAAAACCACATTAGAGTTTAAAATCAAACTACGATTCGGCATGGTCAGCAGAATCTTCGATTTGATCTTTTCAAATTCTTTATTGTCATACTCCTGAAGCATCTTCAGATAAAACAAATTTACTACAGATGAGGCCGGAAAGCGATGAAACAGATCGGACAATTTACGCATCATCTCCTCAATTTCATGAGGATAATCAGTAAAGTAATCCAAAAATTCAAGTTGTTTTATCATAATCGATTACCAGTTAACAAATGCTTTATTAAAAATTTCTTCTGTTATTGCTTCATTGATTGTTGAAACCAACGAACTTTCAATAGCAGTAAACACTTGAGTACTCAAATAATCCGTGTATCTTGAAAATGTTTGTTCAAAGTTTTGAGATTCATCAAATTTATTCACAAATTTAACCCGTACTGCTATAGTCAATCTATTCATGGCCGCAACATCATTCCCTTGAATCGCTACGGGAGTGATAGTATAAGCAATGATTTCTCCGGTTAACAGATAATCAGCGTTTTGAGAATTAACAATAGAGAGTGGCGTTTGGCTTTGAATTCTATCTTTAAGTGCATTTGTAAAGTCTTGACTTAGAGATGGATTCACTTGTGTTGCATTATTAGTAAAAGTACCAATAAATGCCGTTTTTGCTTTTGGATCAACGGTCCCCCCTGTTGTGGAAACGGTTAGTTTCATTCCACAAGCATTGAATAGGATAACAGCAATCACAAGGAGTGATCCAATTCTCAATGAATTATATTGAAAAATTTTATTGTCCAATCTCATACTCTCTAATTTTTCGATACAATGTTCTTTCTGAAATTCCTAGCTCATCAGCTGCTAATTTGCGTTTATTATTATGTTTCTCAAGGGCTTTCTTTATCAATTCCTTTTCAGCTTCAATCAAAGAGAATTGATCATCGATCAATTCATGATCATTCACATCTTCGATTTCAAATTCGTCATCAGTGATCGGATAATCCTTATTTTGGTTGTTTAGAGAAAAGTCTGAGATCTCTAAAGGAGTTCTCATGTTGGATGCTGACAATTTTTCACCTTTCAAATCGGTGACAATTTTCTTCAATTCAGCCACTTCCCTTTTCAAATCACCAAGGAATTTATAGATGATCTCTCTCTCAAACATCCCGGGAGCAGCGTGTTCCGATTCAGAACCCACCAAAACGGGAAAATTGGAAACCTGAGGAGCTACTAAATATTTTTGTAGCATTTGTTTTTCGATTAACCTATTGTTTTCAATGATAGAGATCTGTTCTGTTACATTTCTCAACTGACGAATATTTCCGGGCCAGTTGTAAGCTTTCAATGCTTCTATCGCTTCTTCAGTAAGTTGAATCGAAGGGACTCTGTACTTTTGTGCAAAATCGGAAGCAAACTTAGTAAACAGCAGAAAGATATCATTTTTTCTATCTCTTAAAGGGGGAACCTGAATTGGAATAGTATTTAATCTATAATACAAATCCTCTCTGAATTTCCCTTTAGCAATACGATCTACAATATTAATATTTGTTGCAGCAACAACTCTCACATTGGTTTTTTGAACAATAGAGGATCCCACTTTGAAATACTCTCCATTTTCCAAAACTCTGAGAAGTCTTACTTGAGTTGCTAATGGAAGGTCGGCTACTTCATCTAAGAAAATAGTTCCACCATTAGCTACTTCAAAATATCCTTTTCTGGTGTCAGCAGCCCCGGTAAAAGAGCCTTTTTCATGACCAAAAAGTTCAGAATCAATAGTCCCTTCGGGGATAGCACCACAGTTCACCGCAATATATTGACCATGTTTATGAGCGCTATTCTCATGAATAATTTTCGGAAAGTTTTCTTTTCCGACTCCACTTTCACCTGTAATTAACACGGACAACTCAGTGGGAGCCACTTGAATTGCAGTATAGATTGCATGATCAAGCATAGGATCAAATCCTATTATTCCAAATCTTTGTTTGATTGCTTGTACGGTGGAATTCATTTTATAAAAATTATTGATTCAAATTATGATTTGGTTCGTATTTAAGGTTATTTGCTCCAAGCATTTAACGGTCTGTGAGACATCAACTCATTTACTTTTTTAGTTACTTGTTCAATCACTTCATTGTTATCAATATTGCTGATTACTTCATCAATAAGGGCAACGATAGTTTCCATTTCATCTTCTTTAAGACCTCTGGAAGTGATTGCAGGAGTACCTACTCTGATTCCGGATGTTGTAAATGGGGTTCTGCTATCGAAAGGAACCATGTTTTTATTGATGGTGATATCCGCTTTAACCAAAGTGTTTTCCGCTTGTTTTCCGGTAATATCAGGGAATTTAGTACGAAGGTCAATCAACATTAAGTGATTATCAGTACCGCCGCTAATGATTTTATATCCTCTGGAAACGAAAGCTTTAGCCATAGCGTCAGCATTTTTCTTCACTTGTTTGATGTATTCTAGATATTCATCAGAAAGTGCTTCACCAAAAGCAACTGCTTTAGCAGCAATTACATGTTCGAGTGGTCCACCTTGAACACCTGGGAATACAGCGCTATCTAAAAGTTGAGACATCATCTTAATTTCACCTTTAGGAGTTGTTAAGCCCCAAGGATTTTCGAAATCTTTACCAATCAAAATCAAACCGCCACGTGGTCCACGTAGAGTTTTATGAGTGGTTGTAGTAACGATATGGCAATAAGGAATAGGGTTGTTCAATAAACCTCTGGCGATTAAACCGGCAGGGTGAGAAATATCACCCATTAAGATAGCACCAATTTTATCAGCGATTTCTCTCATTCTTTTCCAATCCCAGTCTCTGGAATAAGCAGATGCTCCCCCGATAATCAATTTTGGACGTTCTCTAAGAGCTACTTCTTCCATAATATCATAATTAATCAAACCGGTAGCTTCTTCTACAGAATAGGCCACTTGTTTGTATAAAATACCTGAAGAATTCACAGGTGATCCATGAGAAAGGTGACCACCATGAGAAAGGTCAAGTCCCATAAAAACATCACCTGGCTTAAGGCAAGTTAGAAGAACAGCCATATTAGCCTGAGCGCCTGAGTGAGGTTGAACGTTAGCCCATTCAGCACCAAAAAGTTGTTTTGCGCGATCAATCGCAATTTGTTCGGTTTGATCTACAATTTGACAACCGCCGTAATATCTTTTAGAAGGATATCCTTCTGCATATTTATTGGTTAAAACAGATCCCTGAGCTTCCATTACCTGATCAGTAACAAAGTTTTCAGATGCAATTAATTCAATACCATTTGTTTGTCTTTTACGTTCTTGTTCGATAAGATTGAAAATTTGTGTATCTCTTTTC
>DAONEU010000176.1:0-3653 GCA_035403245.1 Bacteroidales bacterium
TCTGTTAACACGCCGAATGATGGATCTGTAAGCGAAAACCGTTACTATGTTTCCAATTACTGGGGAACAGACCCACTTTTAGCTAAGGCAACCTGTGCTTACGAAGACTATGGCGTTTTGTACAACTGGAAAGCGGCTACAACGGCATGTCCTCCGGGATGGCATCTCCCCTCTTTAACAGAATGGAATACGATGATTACATCTCTAGGAGATAGTGCACAAGTAGGACTTGCATTGAAAGAAACAGGAACATTCCATTGGAATGCACCCAATACAGGATCAACCAATTTAGCAGAGTTTAACGCCATACCGGGCGGTAGCAGAGATCAAACACAATTATCCTTTTACGACTTAGGAAACTTCGGTTATTGGTGGTGTCAGAATGGATCCACCTCATCGAATAGTTTTGTTAAACAACTCAGAAATGACTCAAACGGAATTCATACTTTGGATCTTCCTAAGGAACAAGGATATTCGGTCAGATGTATTGTAGATTTACCTTAAAAAATGAATAAATATGTTTAAAAATGTAGCTTTATTAGTCCTGTCATTCTTTTACACTTTGAATGCTCAAAACGATTCTATCTATTTCATCAGATCGGGAAGTGTAATTCATCAAGAATCATTAAATCAGATAGATAGTATTATTTTCATGAGACCTGCCAATTATCAATTTGGGACATTTACTGATCCGCGTGATAATCAAACATATCCTACGGTCACGATTGGAACACAGGAATGGATGGCTGCAAATTTAGCCTATTTACCTTCAGTCAATGCTCCAACAAGTAGTTCAGCATCAACGCCATACTATTATGTTGCGCAATATACCGGAACAAATCCGGTAGAAGCCAGAAGCAGTATCAATTATTTGAATTATGGAGTGCTCTATAATTTCAAAGCTGCAATAACCGCATGTCCCACGGGCTGGCATTTACCGGATACTTCCGAATATTCAGCATTAATCAACCATTTTGGCGATTGGACAATTGCTGGAGGAAAGCTCAAAGAGACCGGTAATACCTATTGGAATTCACCAAATTTATCAGCTACGAATGAATCGGGATTTTCAGCCCGTGCCGGTGGTCAATATACTGCGCAAACAGATGGATTCAGAAATATAGGTACATTTGGACAATATTGGAGTTCTACCAGAGAAGGATCAATTGTTGCAAACAGTTATTGTATTCATTATAATTCGCCAATGATTGTCAAGTCCATATATTTTCTGGAGTATGGATTTTCAGTAAGATGTGTTAGAAATCAGTGATTTAACTCTAATGCAAGAAAATCAACTGAGTAATAACATAAATCGGTAACAAAACGATAATGGTAAATTTGAAAATATATGCGAAGAAGCTTGGCATTTTGATGTCATTTTCTTCTGCAATAGCTTTTACCATAAAATTTGGCCCATTACCGATATAGGTCATTGCTCCAAAGAAAACTGCTCCTAGTGAGATAGCCGTTAAGAGGATTTCAGGGATACCAGCAACAATAGTTGCACCTGGATGAGCATCATGTAATCCTAATGCTAAGTTATAGAACGATACTGCAGTTGGGGCGTTGTCCAAGAATGAGCTTAAAGTTCCTGCTGCGTAGTAAAACTGTGGCGCAGTATGAATTCCTATTGTGGCAGCATTTTGTGACAAATAAAGCAAAGCAGGCACCATCGTTACAAAAATCCCTAAAAACAGATAAGCTACTTCTTTGATTGGATCCCAGGTGAATTTATTAGCATTTCTGTATGCTTTTTTAGTAAAGACAAGGGAAAGAATGGCCATTGTTAAAATTGAAATTTCTCTAATGAATCCTAAATAATGGTATGGGTGTTCAGCAGAACCGATGGTATATTCTTTAATAAAAGGTAAATAATGTTCATTTAAAAATGCTACAGACAAAACAACACCAATTAAAAATAAGAAATTAATTTTACCTTTTATTTTTATAGGTTCGTTAATGGCTTTATCCATAACGATATTGGTTTTAGGTTCTTTTTTATGGTAGTAAGAATCAACGATAAAATAGATGATCAATAAGATTCCATTAACAAAAGCCCATTCAGGTAACATGTGGAAGAACCATGTAAAAGAGGCTCCTCTTAAGTATAATAAGAACAATGGAGGATCCCCAAGTGGAGTTAACAAACCACCGGCATTAGCCACAATAGCAATAAAAAACAAAATTGTGTGAACTCTGTATTTACGTTCTGAGTTAGTTCTAATAACCGGGCGAATAAGCAACATTGCAGCACCGGTTGTTCCCATGATAGAAGCTAAGACAGCACCTAACCCCAAGAAAATAACGTTGGTTGTAGGTTTCGCCTGAATATCACCTTGAAGATGAATCCCCCCAGTGATGGTGAATAATGCTCCCAATAGAATGATAAATGGGATATAATCAAATAGTACCTGATGGATCAAATTATGAGTTAATCCCATTGCTATCAAATAGATAGACATTGGAACTGCTAATACTATTGATACAATCAATTTGTTTTTGTTGTGTTCCCACCAATGATTAAACATCAAAGGACCGACGGCAATCATTGCCAGCATTAGAACGAAAGGGATCGAAGCCCATAATGGAATTGAAGGAAGTGTATGTTCCATAAATATTTATTTGGTTTTTAATTAATGGTTTGCAAAAATAAAACAAAATAATGAATAATGAATAACGAATAATGAATAATCATTTTTAATTTTTAATTACATAATATACTGCTGTTGTGTAAAAATTTCTAAGAAATGGTATTTTATTGAATGGGATTAGAACCCGTTTGGGTTTGAGACCGAACTTGATTTCATAGTTGGGATTGATCAAATAGTCCGTTTTCTTCATAATTTTAAAGTTTTCTTTTCTTAAAATTCTTTCAAAACGTTCTATAGAGATTCCTGTATCATGAATTTCCAAAAGTTCAAGTACCTCTTTCTTTTTAAATCCGAAAAGATTCAGTATTCCAAGATAGATCGTTTTAGGAAATATATGAAAATAGGGAATTTTCGATGCTAAACCCGTTAAAACTTGTTGATGTCCTCCAAAAGGATTGTACCAGGGTGGAAATCCAAAAAAAATCACTCCATCAGGTTTTAAAAATCTTTTAACAAACTGCATGAAAAAACTTTGATTGGGAATATGCTCAATCACATCACGAAGCATCACCAAATCAAATGGCTCATCTATCGTGTCAATCTTGTAAATATCTGCACTAATCAGTTCGATATTTGAACAAAGTGGATGATTTTTATAAAAAATTCTGGCGTTTTCTATCTGAGCTTGTGATAGATCAATACCCACACATGAACAACCTAAATCAAGAAACGGCTTCAGATTTCCCCCCTCACCACAACCTATTTCAAGCACCCTAATGCTAGATGAGATCGGTTTAAATGGATCAATAAATGGGATCACATATTTCTGTGTCGTATAGGTTTGTTCGTCAAAATATTTTTGTCGGTCAATATGTCTATTTTGCATGATTATTCAATTGAAATGCAAAGATACAAAAAAAGGTTTTTTTCGTATCTTTGCGGATTAAAATAATTAAAAATTATTGATAGTATGAATAGCACAACCCCCACATCAACAAAATCAATTTTAAAGAAATTATTGCCTCATGGCATCGCTATTATTTTATTCTATATCATTACGAT
>DAONEU010000177.1:0-3633 GCA_035403245.1 Bacteroidales bacterium
TGTGAAGTGCGAAGTGCGATGGGTGGGCCAAATGCAAAATGTAAAATGCGAAATGTAACGGGTTTGCCATGCCGACAGGCAGGCAGGAATAGGATTATGCACAAAAACTCCTGGTGCGTAGCACCGAAATATTTATAGCAAAGGAATGAATTAGACAACAAAAGGTGCAGAGCACCGAACCATTTGTATCAAAGGAATGAGTTAAACAACAAAAGGTGCAGATCACCGAACCAATATCTGCTAAATTTTAGAAAAAATGGCTAATACATACACCCAATGTTATTTCCATCTCTTGTTTTCACCCAAAAACAGAGAGGCATTAATCAAAAAAGAATGGAAAAATAATTTAGAAAAATATATAACGGTGGTAGTTCAAAACCGAAAACATAAACTATTGGCCATAAACGCACAGCCTGACCATATTCATCTTTTAATCGGTTATCATCCTGCTGATTTGATTCCCGATTTGGTTGAAGACATCAAAACCTCAACCACACATTGGGTTAAGGAAAACCGGTTGTCAACCTTCAAATTCGAATGGCAAAAAGGATATGGAGCTTTTACACATTCCAAATCGCAAATAGACACAGTGGCTAAATACATTGTAAATCAAGATGATCATCACAAAAAGAGAACTTTCAGAGATGAATATTTAGAAATACTTCGCAAGAACGAGATGGAATTTAGTGAATATTACTTGTTTGATTTCTTTAATTGACGATGATGGTTCGGCGCTCTGCACCTTGAAATTTCTGAGGTTGTGATCTCTTTTTACAAATGGTTCGGTGCTCTGCACCTTGAAATTCCTGAGGTTGGGATCTCTTTCTACAAATGGTTCGGTGCTCTGCACCTGACCAAGTGCGAACTGTGAAGCCCGAAATGTGCTCTCTCTCCTTACATTTCACATTTTACATTTTACATTTGATCTTGCTCTCCTTACATTTCACATTTTACATTTCACATTTAATTAAACTTGCCTGGCCTAAAAGTATTACAATAGATTGTACATTTATGTTCATGAAAAGGGAAATACACAAATACACTCCACAGGAGAAAGAACAGATTCTTGTTGGTATCCAGAGTCTGGGCGTAGTTGCGGGATGCAGAAAGTACAGTATCTCCAGACGGCTGTATTATATTTGGCTTGACCGTTATAAAGCGTCCGGCATTGAAGGACTTGAAGACAGAAGAGGGAAAAATATGGATGCCCTGTTTAAAAGGCTGGTGAAGGAAAATCGGGAATTAAAAGAGTTGTTAGCCGAGAAAGAACTTGAGTCAAAGAAGAAGGATGAATTATTAAAGAAAAAGTTTGCACAGTGGAAGAAAAAAGGGAAATAGTTCGCTATTTTGTCGGAACAAGACCCAAGACCAAATGCGAAATGCGATGGGTTTGGGGCTCTGTGCCTTGATTTTATCGGGTTTGGATCTCCTTTTCTCCATGATGCGGGAACTTTTTAATAATATTCTATGGACGGATATATTTATTTAATTCATTCACAAGTTGATATACAAGTGTAACTGGATTTTGCAAATGATAAGGTTGCTTGTCTTGCATCAGTTCATAAAGTTTTTGAGCGTTTTTTAACGCTGTTGGTTGATCATTTATTAATTTTTCATAAATCTTTGCAGCAAAGGATTTCTTTTTTCCTTCTTTTTCATAATGCTTGAGCCCAAATCGATCATTAAGTATTTTATAATAGGAAGTCCTCCCAATTTGCTGGTCAAGATATTGAAAATGTAAAACAAACCACAACTCAAAAGCATCGTTGGAATATGCTGTATGGAAACCGTTTTCCCGGGCTTCCTTAATGGCATTATTATAATCCCCGATCTGACCAATTACATCTGGATTTACATCCATGTCAAAAACGCACCAGACTTCATCATATGATTCTTCAGCCACAATAGCTTTTGTGCATTCAACCAGTGATGTTCTTGAACAACCCATCGGGTATAGTTTTACACTTGCCGTCACCACCGGAAAAGATTTGAAGTACATTTCTTCTGTTTGACCTTCACAAGTGATTAAAAAAGTTTTTTTTACATCTATCGTATTCAGTCGATATTTAGAAATACCTCTCTTTTTTAACCAGGGTTTTCCACCCCGTTTATCTGTTAGTTTTAATGCTCGTGTTTTTTTCGGCATATTAGTCTTCAATTATTGAACTAAAATCCCCCAAGAATGGGATTGCACCATATTTTCCTGAAATATAATCTTTTTCGAAAGATGCATCGTTTCTGATGCCTTTAAAATCAGCTAACGTATAAAAATGACTTCCCCCGTACTTGTCTTTTTCTACAAAACAAATCTGGTCTCTTCGTAAGAGATTTGCACGTAAGAGATTTGTATCATGTGTGATAAAAATAAATTGAGCTCCGGTGTTTGTTTTTGAGTTAAATAACTCTATTAACTTTTTGGTAAGTAACGGGTGAAACCTTGCATCAAATTCATCGATCACTATTGGGCTTTTAGTTTCTAATGCTTTAATAATGAATGGACTAATTTCAAACATTTTCTTGCTGCCTTCGGATTCTTGACTAGCCATTAAAAATGCCACAGTATTAGCTCTCTTTAAATCTTTGTTATAGCGCTTGTGCTCAGTTAAAATAATAGAAAATTTCTTATTGTTTTCAATTTCACTTAAAAGTTCAATGGGCGCATCCTTTGGTAGATTTTCTTTAGTAAACTCAACTCTAACAACATTATCAATTCCGGTATCAGTAATTTTTAATAAATCAATGATCAATGCTCTCGTTTTTTCGTCCTTTAAAGAATCCCCGGCAATACTATGTAACCTTTTATCACCCAATCCGGAAATAACAGTTATACTGGAAATATAGTCTACAATCTTCTTTGAAAGCGCACCATTTAGAGCCTTTATTGTTGTCAGGAATAATGAGTTCTCGCGTGCAATATCATTATTCCCCTTACTATAAAGATTTGAAAACGAGGCCCCTTCTTTGAATTGGGACTCGTTGATTTCAATTTTATCGTTGATCCTTGTAAAAAATGGCACTTCTCTCTTTCCAGGCGTTCCAAAAAGCCACTCGGAATGAATTTTAGATTCTGATGCTTCAAAACCATACCTGTAGTAAATTTTGTCTAAAAGAAAAGAAAGTTGAAAATAGGTTGGTTCGTTCTCAGATGTTACTGATAAACGAAAAGGATCAATCATCTCAGCTAAAATTTTTTCATCTTTAACTGAGCGGTTAACAATCGCAATGAATGCAACCAATCCTCTGACAAGATTACTCTTTCCACTGGCGTTTGCACCATATACTCCTTTACTTTTCAGAAGAGATAATTTATCAGAGACTTTTATTAAATTGGTGTCATCGATTTCTTTGTATTTAGAGACGATATTTGCAGCGGTCATGTTAAAAGTTTGAATATCCTTAATCGACCGAAAGTTTCCAATGTTAAATTCGATAATCATAATTGCGGATTTGAGAAATTATCGCAAATATACAATTAATAATATAGATTTGCAATAAATTAGCAGAAGTTTAACAAAAAACTCAATGATTATTACAGAGACAATGCAACTGTTTGTTCATGGGATCTTCGCCGAGGCGGCACCTCGCCAAATGCGAACTGTGAAGTGCGAAATGCGATCCCTTTCCTCACATTTA
>DAONEU010000178.1:0-1415 GCA_035403245.1 Bacteroidales bacterium
ATGGAAAGGGTGTTTTTGACCTTTCACTGACCATTCCTCAAGGGGAAGTGTTTGGCTTTCTGGGACCTAACGGAGCCGGTAAAACTACAACTATCCGGAATCTGATGGGTTTTATTAACCCCACCAAAGGGAAATGCACCATTCAGGGGATCGATTGTACCTTAAAAAGGGAGGAAGTGATGAAAAAAGTGGGTTATATCCCCGGTGAAATCGCTTTCTTTGATTCTATCAGAGGAGATCAGTTCATCCAGTTTATGGCAGAAATGCGCCATCTGAAAGACCTGAGTTATTGTCATCAAATTCTGGAGTTGTTTGATTTGAATCCTAAAATGAAAATCAAAAGAATGTCAAAAGGGATGAAACAGAAATTAGGGATTGCCTTAGCTTTTATGCATGATCCGGAAGTTCTTATTCTAGATGAGCCTACCTCAGGATTGGATCCATTGATGCAAAGACTCTTCAATGAGTTGATCATGAATGAAAAAGAGAAAGGAAAAACCATTCTAATGTCGAGCCACAGTTTTGAAGAGATTGAAAAAACGTGTAGTCGCGTCGGATTTATCAAAGATGGCAAATTAGCTGCTATTGAGTTGATGGAGAACGTTAAACATGGAAAAAAGAATAGTTACACCATCTATTTTGCTACAACTGAAGAAGCTGATAAGTTTAAAACCAACAGCGGATTTGAAATCTTGGATGCTGAAGACAAGCAGATTAGAATCAGCTTAAGCGGAAAAGTGAACGGATTAATCCAAACTTTATCCCAATACGATGTGATTGATATTCAATCAGAAAAAGGAAGTTTAGAAGAATTATTTATGCCCTATTACGGAGGTTAATATGAACTGGAGTTTATTTAAATTTGATATCAAAAGGAATTATGTCCTTTTCTTAGTTATAACAGGAGTCTTGTTATTATATATGAATATAATCATCGGGATGTACGATCCAAACGGCATGGAAGCGATGCAGAAACTGGCAGAGATGAAAATGGGAACCGGTGATTTGATGAAAATCATGGGTTTCGATTTCGGAACCAACATCAACCCATCTTTGACACAATACCTATCTCAATATTTCTATGGATTCTTGATTTTCATGTTTCCCTTGATTTATGTGATCTCAATTGGGAACCGATTAATAGCCAAAAGTGTGGATAATGGTTCAATTGCATTCTTGTTATCAACCCCCAACACCCGATTTAAACTCGCAATGACACAAGCTTTGTTCTTGATTATCACTACATTTCTAATGATTGCAGTTGTCACCTTAAGTGGTGTAAGTTTTGCTGAAGCCAAATTTCCGGGGAAGTTGGATAGTTCTGCATTTTTTATGTTAAACTGGGGCGCATTTTTGACCATGTTCACCATTTGTGGAACCACCTTTTTCTTCTCCAGTGTATTCAATGAATCCTC
>DAONEU010000178.1:1515-3624 GCA_035403245.1 Bacteroidales bacterium
TAGCAAATATTGAACTGAACCCTGCGTGTGACTGCATGGTCCAAATATTTCATATTCTTATAAAAGTAGGGTACTGTTAAAATGCAAAATCAAAACTATTTATAAAACGTAATAGACAAATCATTTAGAAAATAGTCCACCCGTTTTTTAGTAGAATATAAAAGTTCAATTTTTAGTGGTTTATATTTTACAGAAAAAAATCAGTTTATTTCGTTTCAATTTTTTCTATTCTAAATAATTAGCCACGAATGAGCGAATAAAAAACGAAATGTTTTCACACCTTTAATTGGCTTATTTGCTTATTATCACATTAGCTTATTACTTAATCTGTGATTATCTGTTTAATCTGTGTCATCAGCGTGCTATTAATTTAATTCCAAAACTGCAGGATCTGGATATCAAAAAAGTGGATCAAAATTAATAATGCCGTATAGGTCGAAAATGCTGCAAACAACAAACCCCAGACGAATGCCGGAATTTTAGTCTGTTTGGCAAGTATAGTGGCATCACCCGCTTGTTGTTTGTTGACTATGGATAAATAGAGAATCACAAACGAGGAAGAGAGTGATTCAACTCCGATGAATGTAGCATATAATAACGTCAAAAGATTCAAGTAGTATGGATCATTGAGATAGATTATATAGCCATTAATGGCAGAAAATAGGATAATCCAAATGATTCCATAACTATTTCTGACCCATAATATCAGGGTGAAAATAGCGATTAAAGTGATCATAAATAGAAACCCTTTTTGGTAACCTACATGGATTAGGTAAAAAGAGAAGTAGGAAAAGATGGCCGCAAAAAGGTATCCGGAAATGGAAACAATAAAGGATCCTGTTTTGCTTTTGCAAGCGATAGTCGTTGCTCCGGAAGTATCTTTAAACAGTTCTATCTTCTTCACCGACCCATCGAAAGGGATGGCCATCAAAGCGTGCCCTAACTCATGAATGAGGGTGTTGATCATATTGAAAAATTTGCCAATCACAGGAATCTTTGGAAGAATGAAAGCCAAAGCAACAAAGATATAAATGGCAGAAATATTAAAAATTTTGAGTTCGAGCATATATTCGGGATCGTATTATTTTTGAAATTGTTAAACCGGTTTGCAAAAATAAGTTTTTTATAGTTAGAAGGTTCATTTTTTTGGCTTTTTTTATCATAAATCAGCAAAATAAAATAAAAAAACAGACGTTAAAACGGTCAGATTTAGTAATTTTGCAACTTTGATTAAAAAAACCAAACTCAACTCATTATGAAATCAAAATTTATCGTTGTATTCGTTATTTTGGGCTTGATCATCCCCTGCTCATTAGGGCAATCTTACAAGGCAACGGCTAAATTGGACTCTACTTCCATCTTAATTGGGGATTATCTTAATGTTCATTTAGAAGTTGCTGTTCCAAAAGGGAATAGCATCTCATTTCCCAAAATCAATGACCAATTTTTCACATCCCGGAACAGCTCTATTGAGTGGATTCAAAACTCCAAAATAGACACCATCCATTCGGGAAATCTGGATCTCTTCAGACAAACAGTAACTTTCACTGCATTTGATTCCGGACGATTTGTGTTTCCTTCTATTCCGATTCTATCCAAAGACTCCTTACTCTTGACCCAAACCGACTCTTTGTACTTTAATGTAACCACGATTCCTGTAGATACTACGGCTGCTTATAAGGACATTAAAGGGAATGTAAAAACACCTTTCACATTTCATGAATTTTGGTTATACATGAAGAAATATGGATTCCTCATCTTGTTGATTACCATTTTAGTTGGTCTTTGTACATACCTTGTAGTCAAATATTTAAAAAAGAAAAATAAGAAATCTAAACCTGTAGAAAAGAGAATAGTTCCTAAAGAGAAAGCGCATATCATTGCATTCAAAGCTTTAGAGCATCTAAGGAAAAAGAAACTATGGGAACAAGGAAAAGTTAAAGATTATTACTCTGAATTAACCGACATTATACGTACATATCTTGAAAACAGATGGCGTATCAATGCCATGGAGATGGTTAGTAGTGAAATTTTAGATGCTATTAAAACATTGGAATTATCTCAACAAGAGATAGATCATTTGCAAAAACTTTTCCAAATAGCTGATCT
>DAONEU010000179.1:0-3604 GCA_035403245.1 Bacteroidales bacterium
TGCCACCATTGGCGGCAGAATTTGCAGTAATATATTTTACGATTCTCGAGACAGTGTCCCAAGAATTTCCCCCTTCAAATCTCTGCTTCTTCGACCCCAGCCGGGGTCGTACTTCCTCACACATCATTTTTATTTCTATAGACATGTAATCCCACTGGGATTAAGCGTTTTGCTTGAATTTACATTATTTCTGTAACCTCTTCGAGGTAGTAGTTTATAGTGAGGGCTTCATCCTTCCGCAGGTGGCGCTTCGCTGACCTACGGTTACTAATCTGAAACCTCTTCGAGGTTTTTTTCCAAATAACGTTTTATTTCACGCATTTTGTTGTATAATAATACAAATAATTTAATTTGTCCATCAAGCTGTTGGACTATTTGAAGAGATTGATCATTTAATGAATATTCGAGTTAGTAAATATCATAATTCTGCCACCATTGGTTGCAGAATTTGGATAATGAAAAAAACCTCTACAACACCCACTGGAACTACAATCCAGCTTACTTGTAAAGGTTTTTAGTGAGGTTAAATTCGGGCGAATAAACCTCGTGCACATTCAAGACGTTCCACATAGAGAACTTTGCAAAAATACAATTTATTTTTAATTTTGCAAGAAAAAACTATGTGGTTTATAAAATATAACGCTCCTCCGGAGCGGCGTGGTTTGATCGGGAATTGATTAGCTACAAAAATAACGCCACGCAGTGTCGGTGTTATAGAGTTGTATTTTGAATATTAATTCTTTAGACTTAGAATACCAAAGGTAATAGGAGATTTGAGAAAGAAGATTTTCGGCATTTCATATCTGCTTTGTCTCTCTTGAGATTTTTTACCAATTTAAACTTCTAAATTCATCTTTCATGGCCGGACGATTGCGATACATATCCAATAATTTCTGCATCAATTCTTTAGCTTCCTTGAGCCCACCTTCTAATTTTGCCATATTTTTGAGATAACTAACAATATTAGTATAAATTTCCCTTCCTGTATTTTCAGCATATTTAAGAATATTGTTATTATACAAACTCAATAATTCTTGAGAATAATTATTCTGTAGGTATTTTCTGTATCTTTCAGTAGTCTCAATTCTATCGGCTTTTATCACATCATCCAATAATGGCTTCCACATTTGCTCTTCGATGTAAACATCTGCCAAATTGGAATTAAAAAAGTATCCCCACTTATAATTCTTTTGTTTTGTTGTAAAATGACTTATAATTTTCTCCCGTTCATCTAACCATTCGTCCGATGAAAAAGTGTTTTTATATGTTCGATAATCATCCGTAGAATAATGATGATTAAAGTACAAATCTTTAGCTATTTTTCTTATATTTTTTTGATCGTTCTGTTGGGTGTAAATTTTTAAAAGCTGTGTTTGATATCGATATACAATCCCCTGATAATTATCTTTTTCAGCCTGTAAAATTCCTTGATGAAGATGTTGGATAGCTGATTTATAATCATTTTGAGCCAAAGCTTCATCAATTTTTATTTTTCTGAAATCATCTAAGTGCAGATTATTATCAATAATATGATCAGCTTCTTCTTTTTTCCCGTTTTTAATTAACAGTTTGCTTTTATATTTTAGAAGCTCTGTCAATCGATAATTGTTGTTCCATTTTTTTTCATTTTCCAAAATTATTATTTGTTGATCAATAAAATGATACGCTTTTTCAAGCCTTGAGGGATTATTTGACCATTCAAAAAAGGTGGATTCAAGCATTTCACCGCATCCATAATTGTTATACTCTTTGTTGTTTACTTGTTCATGTAGCCATGTAAAAATATCATTGGAAAGTTTTTCATCATTGCATTTTTCTAAAATTTTATCGACTAGATCAAAAGACATGCAGATTGCGCCACCACATGAGCCGTTAGAATCATCCATGTTTTGGATAGTGTTTAAGCATTCGATTGCTACTGCAGAAGCAATACTAAAAGCTTCGTGCAAATGATTCTCAGATAAATAATCTTCTGCTTTTTCGAGTAACCCATCAATAGGAATCATTGCAGCATCAACATCTCTATACTCAATAAATCCGTATCTATTAGACATTATGTTAAAAGTATGAGAAATAATTTGCCTATATTTTTCGGTATTAATTTTCTTTTGAGCTTTTGACAAGCTGATTACCAATTCATCCTGAAATTCAATGTTATGATTAGCATAGTGAAATACAAAGTCCCGAAGTTCCTGATCAGAAATTTCATTCAGTATAATTTCCCATTCTTCAATTGTTTTTTGGGGTTTATGAACTGATGTAGGTGAATCAGCATCTTTTTGAATGGAAAACAAAACGGCCACTACATGTTTACAAATATCGCCGTCGTATGGACAATTACAAGTATAGTTTTTAATATTGCCTAAATCATCTAAATTAATCTCGACATTATAGTCGCCATAGTTACCTTCCACTTCAGCGATCCAACGATTCTTTCCTATTTTTTGTATATCAGAAATATTTCCGTTTTTGTAATAATCTTCTCCGCGGTAGTATATTTCAGATGAAATTTCTTTTTTAAAATTTTTTATATTCATAAAGAATGATATTGATTATTAATGGTATAGATATTTCATTTTTGTAAAGAATAATATACTTTTATTTTTAAAAAATATTTCAAAAATAATAAAAATTTAAGAACGAATCTTCATTAAATTGTGTGGTCTGTCAATGCCTAAAAATGGTTGACCGTTAGAAAACTGATAGCTGATAACTGAAAGCTGATAGCTTACTATACAATAATCCCACTTCCTTGGCAAATCCTGTGCTCCTGGTCGTAGATCACACCAAACTGGCCTGCAGCGATGCCGGAAACACGCTCTTTGGAAGTGATTCGGTATATATCCCCAATGCGGGAAAGGATCCCCGGAGTGAAATCGGGCGTGTGCCGGATCTTGAAGAAGATCTCTACCTCCTGATCATCTAACATCGGGCTTTCAGTGATAAACTGCATCCCAGATAAATTGATAATATTTCCGTATTGCGTCGCAGGATCATAACCGCATGAGACATACAATATGTTCTCCTCAATATCTTTCTTGATAACAAACCATGGTCCACCACTCAGTTTTAATCCGCGCCGTTGTCCAATCGTGTGAAACCAATAACCATCATGCTCGCCTAGATATTTGCCGGTTTCAAACTCGATAATCTTCCCTTTCTTTACCCCTAAATAGCGTTTGATGAAATCGTTATATTGGATCTTGCCTAAAAAGCAGATCCCCTGACTGTCCTTACGATTGGCACTCGGTAGGTTTTCTTTGGTGGCGATTGCTCTCACTTCACTCTTCAACAAATGTCCAATCGGAAACATCAGTTTGGAAAGTTGTAGATAATTGATTTGAGCTAAAAAATAGGTCTGATCTTTGACATGATCTTTAGCTGTAGATAAATAGGTCTTATCATTTTTTTCTGTGATGGTTGCATAATGTCCACTGGCTATCTTATCGAACGCTGCACCCCATTTTTGCTCAAAATACCCAAACTTGATCCATCGGTTACACATCATGTCAGGGTTAGGAGTGAGGCCACGTTTAACGCTTTCTATCGTATAGGTAACAACATTGTCCCAATACTCCTGTTGCAAACTCACCTCTTCCATTTT
>DAONEU010000180.1:0-3529 GCA_035403245.1 Bacteroidales bacterium
CATTTTGGATCAATTCCATCATAATCTTCTTAAAATACAATTCAGTTCGTGGTCTGATTCTAAACCCAATATTTATATTAATTTTAATCACTTTATCTTCCAGAAGTTCCGATACATCATACGATAAAGTGTAGGGATTCTGAGTTCGATTAATATGCACAAACCAATAAATATCAGCTCTTTTTGGATTTTTAGAGAGAATGGAATTGAGAATTTTCTCTTCTATTTCATTACAGGTATTGGCTTTAGTCAAATAGATCAGATGAGTTGCAAACTTTGGAATATTCGTGTCATCGCTCAAATCTTTAATTAATTTAACATACTTCCCTAAATCAACAAATTTTGTATAACTATTAAGGATTTTACGTGAATAAAACCAGACATACATGGTTGTAAAGATGAACAGTTCAAAGAACAAGAACATCCATCTTTCTTTGATTTTTACAACGTTTGCAATAAAAAAGGAGATTTCAACTGTTGAAAATAAAAGTAAAATCAATACGATGAAAATGGGGTGCCATTTTAATTTATAGACCAAAAAGTAGGTTAACAGTATGGTAGTCATCATCATAGCAATAGATATGGAAAATCCGTATGCGGCCTCCATGTGGGTTGAGGTTCTGAAATACAAAACCATTAAAATACAGCCGCCCCACATGATATTGTTGATGCTTGGAATATAGATTTGACCTTTTTTATTAGAGGGTTGTCGTACAGAAACTCTAGGCCAGAAATTCAGGTTCATGGCTTCATTGATAAGGGTGTAACTTCCGCTAATCAACGCTTGCGAAGCGATTATCGTAGCCATGGTCGCAATTATGATGGATGGGATCAAAAACCATTGAGGCACAATTTCAAAAAATGGATTTCTATCTAGAAGAAAATCCCCTTTTTGATGTAAAAGCCATGCAGCTTGCCCCATGTAATTAACAACTAAACAGATCTTTACAAAAACCCATGTGATTCTGATGTTTTGCTTACCGCAATGCCCCAAATCGGAATATAACGCTTCGGCCCCGGTGGTAGCTAAGAAAACAGCACCCAGAATCCAAAATCCTTTCGGATATTGTGTGAGCAACTGTATCGCATAATAAGGATTAAAAGCTCTCAAAACAGATTGATCAACCCATATTTGAGATAAACCAAGAATAAATAACATGGAGAACCAAATCACCATGATTGGCCCGAACGCACTCCCCACTTTTTGTGTACCAAATCTCTGAAAAATAAACAATAATGACAGGATCATAATCACAATCGGCACCGTTTTGATATGAGCCATACTAGGAATGTTTTGTAATCCTTCTATGGCAGATGCTACTGAAATGGGTGGTGTGATAATTCCGTCTGCTAATAAAGCGGTTGCTCCAAGAATTGTAGGAATAACCAACTTTTTACTATGTTTTTGTACCAACGCATATAAAGAGAAAATACCACCTTCCCCTTCATTATCCGCTTTTAAGGTTAACCAAATATACTTGATTGTCGTTTGTAAAAAAAGTGTCCAAAAAACACACGAAACACCACCTAAAACGATGATATCACTGATTACATTTTTACCAACTATTGCTTTCAACACATATAATGGACTCGTCCCGATGTCTCCATAAATAATCCCTAATGCGACTACCAATGAAACCAAGCTAACTTTCTGCTTCCATTCAACTTTTTCTTTTGCCATACTTTTAAATCATTAAGGGTGCAAAAGTAGTCCGGAAGTTATAAAGGAAAAAATAAAAAAAAGGGGATAAATATAAAGAAAATATAAAGATTATCCAAAACGGTACCCTACCCTACTTTCAGTAATAATGTAAGTAGGATGGTTTGGATTTTCTTCAATTTTTTTTCTGAGTTGGGCCATATATACGCGCAAATACTGCGTCTCTGCCTGAAAACCAACCCCCCATATTTCATGTAAAATCTGTTGATGTGTTAACACTTTCCCTTCGTTTTTAAAGAAAAGAGCCATCAAATTATATTCCGTTGTGGTAAGTTTTAATATGTCACCATTTTTCTTAATCGTTCTCGCCACAAAATCGATCTGAAGTTCTTTACAAGTCAGCACTGTAGGATTGTCCTCGGTATTGTTTCTTCTAATGGATGATCTGATTCTGGCTAACAATTCACCGGTTTTGAAAGGTTTAACTAAATAATCGGAAGCCCCATTATCCAATGCAGAAATAATATCTTCTTCTCCGTTTTGAACCGATAAAATGATGATCGATTTGGAGTACCAAAACCTCAGTTCTTTTAGAACCAGGTGTCCTGACATATCGGGCAATCCAATATCTAAAATAATCAGATCAGGAATATGACTTGCAGCCAACAAAATGCCCTCTTTCCCAGTTGTAGCAATGGTTACTTTAAAATCATTGTTTTCCAAAATGATTCTCAGCAATTTCCCAATTTGAGGCTCATCATCAATAATGAGAATGTCGTATTTATTCATTTTTCAACTGATTTATATAGGAAGTTTCACAAGGTAGTGTCACAACAAAGCGGCACCCTTTTTCAAGATTTTCAGCAAACACTTTTCCATTGTGTGCATTAACAAACCCTTTAACAATAGAAAGGCCTAATCCTGTTCCACCTGATTTTGAAGCTGTTCCTCTGTAAAATTTCTTAAAAATATGTTCCAGTTCATCTTTTGGGATCCCATTTCCATTATCTTCAATCGAGATAATACAATCGTTATCCTGCACTTTAAAATCAACGTTAATCTTACTTCCTTTAGGAGTATATAATAATGCATTATGAATTAAATTATACAAAACCTGTTCAATAAGTCCCTCATCTATCTTACAAAGTGGTGCCTCATTAGATGGTTCAAAGGTTATAATATGCTCTGTATCAATAGGATTAATTTTTTGAATAACAGAAAAAATGAGTTCATTGACATCACTCCAAATCAGATTAAGTTTCAAAAAACCTGATTCTAAACGGTTCATATTCAACAAATTCTCTACTTGACGATTGAGTCTTAAACTAGCCGTATTAATTTCTGCTAGCAACTCATTTTGAATAGGTTGAGGTAATGTATCTTGCTCTTCTATTAAGGTATCTACAGCTCCCATAATGGTTGATATGGGCGTTTTTAATTCATGAGACAAGCAATTGATTAAAGTATTATACAATTTAATTGATTTAACTTTCTCTTCTTTATCCCTAGCCTTCTCCTCCTCTTTCCGGATCTTAAAGGTCAGCACAGCATTCACCAAAGCGATAGCCAGATAAACAAAAAACATCAGAATATCTTCAGCATTTTTGATATGAAAGGTAAATAAAGGGGGAATAAAAAAGTAGTTCCAGATCAAGGCGCTCAAAGTAGCTGAAATCAGTACCGGCATGATATCAAAAGTCATGGCAATCAAGGAGACCAAAACTAATAGCAGCAATGCAACTGCCTTATTACCAATAATATCACTTAATAAAAAACATGTAGTGGAAACAATAATAACCAAAGAGATACTGATCACATATTGCTTCCATTTTGGATTTTGAATATTTTTTAAAAAGCCCATCTTTTTTT
>DAONEU010000181.1:0-3497 GCA_035403245.1 Bacteroidales bacterium
ATGGTCTGCTTTTTTTT
This sequence comes from Bacteroidales bacterium, assembly GCA_035403245.1. Lineage (GTDB taxonomy): Bacteria > Bacteroidota > Bacteroidia > Bacteroidales > WCHB1-69 > UBA5429. Next base: position 18 of record DAONEU010000181.1, read on the forward strand.
GCTAAAGAAGAACTCCTCTATTACTCTTCTTTTGTTTTTTATCTGATAAAAAGTATCTCTTCTGCTTCTGATTTTCCATTATCAAATGTTACTTTTATAACAAAGATCCCTTGTACATTTGGAAAATATTTTACATTGATCTCTTTCCCATTCGTGACTTCTGTATATACTACTTTTCCCGATAAATCCAATACTTCAATACTATTGATAACATATAAAGCTTTTATTTTGAGATCTCCACTATTTGGATTTGGCCACATTATTACATTTTTAACTGTGTTTGTGTCAGGTGGATATATCGGATCCGGAGTTTTTAATCGATATATAATATTTTTACTTATTGCATACCCATTTTCCTCATCAAACATGACGATTTGATCCAGATTAAGTGTGGATGGAAAGGTGTCTTGACTCCATTCTAAGCCCCCATTGATACTTCTTAAAACTACACCATTGTTACCACATGCAAATATTATCTCTTCATTTACAACATCAATTTTGTTCAAAATTTTGTCAGAAGCATTATAAATAGTGTCCCATGAAATACCCCCATCTTTAGTTTTTATAATCATTCCGGGTTGAACAATAGCATAACCTGTATTTACTTCATCAAATAAAATATCTGAAATAGTATTTGATGTTTCATATATGGTTTCCCAAGTAAGTAAATCTTGGGAGCTTTTCAAAATTTTATTTGTATTTATTCCATTTTCTACTATTGACATATAGCCACAGTTAGTATAAGGAAAATCAATCTTTTGAGGTGCAAAAGTTGTGAAAGTATCAACAATTGCACCCACTTCATATATTTTTGTAAAGAAAATATGCTCTCCAAATTCATTCGTAAAAATGGAATAGATATGATTTAAATCAAATGCACTAAAACAAAGTGAATACCCCTGAGGATGAATTCCAATTGCAATAAAATTCCCTGTTGAATCTAAATAGTCGTTTACAGGATAACTTTGATAATTACCAAAATGAAATACTTTGCCCAATTTTTTCTCAGTAATCATGGCTCCTGCATTCACGCCATAGGCACTCATATTTCTAACAGTAGTAATAGTATCATTTATTTCATCAATTTTACAAACCCCCATTGATCTGGTTTGCGATTGATGAGACCAAATGGTTACACCATAAATTCCATAATTCATTGACGCATATCCAATTCCACTAAATGTATACTCTAAGGGTACTGAAGGAGGATACGTCGGTCCATAATTAATAGTTCTATGATGTGTCCACTGAGACTTGCCATTTACAGCGAATAATGTAAGCAAAATCAATATTATAATCTGTTTTTTCATCGAACTGAGTTTAATAAAAGAGATAATATATTGCTGCAAATATACAAAAATAAATAAGTAATTATTAATTATTTATCAAATGTTTAAATAAATTATTCTAATGTAAATCTAATTGGGATTTGGTAAAAAGTTCTTTGTGGAATTCCCCTAACTTCAGACGGTATCCATTTGGGCATATTCTTAATAACTCTAACTGCTTCAGCATCGAGATCGGGATGAACTTTAATCAAGGGTGATACGTCTGAGATAGATCCATCTTTTTCAATTATAAATTCAATGAGAACTACTCCAGATATTGAATCCCTTCTACAGCTTTCAGGATATCTTAATTCTTTTGAAATATAATTGTTTAGTGAATCATTTCCTCCAGGAAATTTTGGCATTGATTCAATCATTCCTCGAGTTGGAGGAATATCTCCTAGAACTTCATCAATAATTAGTTCAGTAGTATCGAAAATAACATCATTTGCAAAAGGATCTTTTTCAACTCCTAAAAAACCTTAATAAATACCTAAATTTGTATTGTTTTTTGAAGAACGAGAAGAATCGTTAGGTGTTTTGTTCAATGAGTCCTTATATGAATAATCTCCACCAATCCGAATATCATCTTCAATGTCTTGTACATTATTTGTGGTATTATTTGTTACTTTTTTCTGAGTTTCATGTCCACACCCCGTCAAACCACTGATTAACCCAACCGATAACCCTGCTAATACAACCGCTTTCCCCAAATATTTTTTCTTGACAATCTCCGATTCTAAATAGTGAATTTCTGATTCACAAACCGGACAAGTTCCCCGACACTCCCCCTCAAAAGTACACTCACGTGTCTGATAATCAATCCCATTCTGATCCGCAATCTGCTTCCGAATCTCTTTTAAAACCTCACAAGTGACTTTCCCTTTGTTCATTGATATGTTAATTTTCAAATAGTAACGAAATAGTTCGCAAGTATAGTATTTTTATAAATTCGTAAATTATTAAAATGAACCATTTATAATTTTGCTTAAACTCAAAACTGAAACCTAACCTGGACAAGCCATAATCAAAATAGCACACTGATGACACAGATTTAACAGATGACCACAGATTTATTTTAATGGTTTAAGGGTTGAAAGGTTTATGGATTAAAGACTCTGTGGTTTTTTTTATTTCTAAGCCGCGAATGCGCGAATAATAAACGAATAATTTTTCCACAAAATTAGCTTTTTTGCTAATTATCTTGCAAACACAACCTTTTCAGTTCTTTTTTCTCCATCTGCAAAAGTTACCCGGATAAAATAGGTTCCTGGTACATGAGGATGGTATGTTAAGGTTGTATTAGGCTCATTTACTTCTTTTGAATATAAAATTTTGCCACTAACATCTATAATCTCAATGCTTTTCATGAGACAATTTGAAATTATTGCAGTTTCTCCCATGCTTGGGTTAGGACTTAAGCTAAATAATGGTGTTTGAACCGTTGCAACAGGAACAGTGCCGGATGTTAACCGGTAACAAATATTATTGCTCATGGCATATCCATTGTTTTCATCAAACATGATGATCTGGTTGAGATTTGTTGTTGCCGGAAAAACATCTTGAGTCCATTCTAAACCACCATTGATGCTTCTTAAAATAACGCCATTGTCTCCACATACAAATACAACATCCTCATTTACAACATCTATCCGATTTAATAAATATGATGAGTTATTGTAAATAGTGTCCCATATTGCCCCTCCATCTATTGTTTTTATGATGATTCCGGGTTGAATAATGGCATATCCGGTATTTACTTCATCAAAAACAATATCTGAAATCATAGCTTCGTTTTCATAAACCGGATTCCATGATGATAAATCGCTGGTACATTTCATTATTTTTTTTAATCCGGTGCTGCTTTCAATGATTAACATATAGCCACAATTAGTAGCCGGAAAATCGATCTTTAAAGGTCCAAAAGTGGTAAAAGTATCTACCAGTACATTAACGCCATTGATCCTGGTGTTAAATATAAAATCATTATATTCATTCATAAAAATGGAATACAGATGATTTTCATCAACAGCACTGAAACAACTTGTAAATCCCTGAGGATGAATTCCAATAGCAGTAAAATTGCCATTAGTATCTAATACATGGGTGATTGGATACCCTTGATAGTTTCCAAATTGATACACTTTTCCCA
>DAONEU010000182.1:0-3445 GCA_035403245.1 Bacteroidales bacterium
CTGTCCTTATCTATTTTAGAGCCGAACTGCAACTTCTTTACATCAATTTTCTTGTCTAATGTGTGAGGGTCTTTAAAGATGTATGGCAATTTTTTGATTTCATTTTCAAAATCAAGAGTAGATTTATTTTGAGTTACAAATTCATGAGTTGTTCCATCCAAGTCCTTTTGTTGAACATTTAATTTTTCTTTTATGAAAGGGATAAATTCAGGGTTGATTTCAAAACCAACAGAATTCCTGTCTAAGTTTTTTGCTGCTAATGCTGTCGTACCACTACCTAAAAATGGGTCAAGAACTGTTTCTCCAACAAATGAAAACATTTTAATTAGTCGGTTAGGTAATTCTTCTGGAAACATTGCAATATGTCCGTTTTGTCTTGCTCCTGCAAAATTCCAATGTCCCGCAAAATTGGTATTCCATTCTTCAGCAGTCATTTTAGAAAGTTCTTTCTGTTCTTTTGTCGGCTTTGGTGCGTCACCGAGTTTTTTAAAAACAAGAATAAATTCATAGTCAAGTTTCAAAATACCGTTTCTCGGATATGGATACGAACCCATTTGAACGCCACCGCCTGTGGTGTTCGAAGTCGTTACTTTTTGCCAAATGATTGCTCCCATGTAATCAAATCCAATGTTCTCGCAGAATTTGATAATTTCTTCACGAATAGGAATAACTTTGTAACGACCGTAATAAACAGCCCTAGCGAATTGGTCACCAATGTTTATACACAACCTGCAACCTTTGTGAAGAGTGCGGTAGCACTCTTTCCATACTAAATTAAGGTTGTTGATGTAATTTTCATAGCTGTCGTGGAAGCCAATTTGATTGTCGGTGCCGTAGTCCTTAAGCTGCCAGTATGGAGGCGAAGTAATTGCCAAATGCACCGAATTGTCAGGCAATTCAGTCATTTGTCTGCTGTCTCCATTTATGATTTTATGATGTGTTTTCATTCTAATTTCAATTTATGCAAAGTTACAAAAATTATCCGACTTTTTCTTAGATTTTCAAAGTAGCAGGGTCTTTCTGCCATTACCGCCAACGGACGGCGGTATGGTTAGTTGCCGATTTCGAAGCACTTTCCTATCAAGTTACAACTACTTTTGATACGAGCTGTACCGCTCGAATACACACTGCATCGGCAATTAACTATACCGCGTGTTATGCACAGGGTTTTTGTCAATTTATCCATGATATTTCTGTTTTTCTTTCCGGTATACTGTGTAATTTAATTGAAGGAAAACCAATTGTCATAGCTGCATAGCATTTATGTCCATTTGGAATTTTCAAAAATTCTGACATCTTTTTAAAATTCTTTATATAATCTCCTGCTGCTGCTCCTTGTATGATTCCATTCCAACATGTTCCCAATCCATTTGCTTCAGCATATAATTGAATCAACATACAAGCTGCATCGCAATCTGTCTGAGGCGTAGATGATTTAATCGGTGCATGAAGAAAAATTGCGGCAGGTGCATTGTAAGTTATTAAATCGTTTCCTGTTTTATACTCATTTAGTGAATACTTGAAACTCGGTATAATTCCCAATGCGGCTTTTGCCCTGTCGTCATATTTAGCTGCTAATTTCATGTACCAACTACCTAGCGTTTTTATCATTTTAGTCATATAATCAGCAGAAATATCTGAAACAATTTTCATATTGTCATATCCTGAAACTATAGTAATATTTCTTATCCAACCAACTCTGTGATGGGGTCCACTGGGTGCGAATCCGGCAATATTTGCTATTTTTTCTAATATTTCATTTGAAGGTATTTCTTTTCGATAATTTCTCACTGACCGTCTTTGTGTTAAGAAGTCAAAAGCATTATTGGTATCAATTTTACTTTTATTTTGAATTTTTATAAAGTTCGATTTATCAAATCCACTATGATTAATTGAATTTGTTGGACAAACACATAAACATTGACCACATAATACACATTCATCATTGTTTTGAATAACTGGTATTTCCTCTTTTCTAAAATCAAATACCCTAATTGGACAAATTTTTGAGCAAAGACCACATTTATTGCATGTGGTACTGTCAATAGATATTATTGGTACATCTAAAAATCTGTTTTCCATATTTAGTCTTATTTAGTTGTATTGTCTTTCATGAACCTTGTGCATAACGTTTTGCAGCTACCCGAAGGTGGCGATTTCGAAGCACTTCACTGTCAACCAAGCAGAAATTTTGATAGAAGCACAAAGCTTGATTTAACCACTGAAACGCCACTTTTGGGTAGGTGCTGTTAGCTGTTGTTATTTCATTTTTTCGTTTCTGATTGTCAAACATATTAGTTTATAGCCGTTATCAGTCCGTAAGAATTCATAATGGTTCTGAGTAAAGTTCTTTTTGTCTCCGTGAGAAATTATTATAGACATTGTTGGATAAATCCAATCCTTAGATTCGCCACAATTATTGAAGTATTTCTCAAACTCTGTTCCCTCAAACATATATGGATTCAGTCCGTCACTTGAAATAAAATAATCAGTCTTTGGATTTAAGATTTCCAACAAACCGTTTTTCAGAATCGTATAATTGTCTGTAATAAGTCTTTCCTTATTTGATTTACCCCAACCATTTTGCGTTTCCCAAGTTATAGTGTCATAAGAAATACTAATCAACCTCTCTATTGTTAGGTCGTTTTGCAATTCTTTTGCAATCCATTGTCTAAATTCTTTTTCAAAGTCAACAAATGAATAGTAACTGCCATCCCTAGCTAAAAATGATTTCCTTGTCGTGTCTGAATGTTGTTCTTTAGTCTTTTCAAGTGTGAAAAAGTTTAATGAATTGTCATATTTAAAATTTTCTACCAGAACGTTGTTCGCTGTGTCAATTAAAACTTCTTGTCCGCCTGTCCAACTGAAATGATTACAGTCTGAATGTTTGTCCTTGTCCCAATATTTTTTTTCAGCTCCTTTAAGACCTATTATCATTCCGTTTCTAACTCTCGTCAAGTCATTGTAAATTGCTGGGACAACAATTTTTCCTGTTCTGTCAAACATTCCTACTTTGTCGGTTTTACTGTCTCTGAAACGAATAAAACCTTCACTTTCACAATCAGAACCATTGTCGAAAATATGTAAACTGTCTCTGCCAATCATTTTTCCCGATTTAGTCAAGTAGTAACTGCTCCATTTGCCATTATTTTCTTCTGAAACTGCAATTATGTTGTCAAACTTACTCGCACTTGTGAATCCCGTAAATTTTGGTTCAATTTTAACAACACCATTTTTGTCTTTGTAGCCAACCAATGTCGTGTCTTTATTCCAAAAGGAAGTCCAGGTGTCATTACTTTGTCCAAGTAAATTCAAACTTGAAATTGTAGTGAGGAATGTTAATATGTATAATTTCATTTTCATTTGCCGGGTCGTTCTATAATAACAGCTAACGGTTTATTTACGCAATTTCGTAAATACATACAAATTTATAACATGCGTATAT
>DAONEU010000183.1:0-3418 GCA_035403245.1 Bacteroidales bacterium
AACCCCTTCCAAAATAAATTATTATAATTTTCGTTATGTGCATTGTTTTATTTTAAAGATTGTATATATTTGCATTCTAAAAACATACTAACTAAAATTGACTAACATGATTGTTATTACCGGAGCTGCAGGTTTTATAGGCAGCTGCATGACTCAGAAACTAAACAATATGGGAATGGAAAACCTCATTCTCGTGGACGACTTTTCTAAAGAAGCTAAGATTTCTAACTGGATCAATAAGAAATATATTGATAAAATTGATCGAAAAGATTTTTTTAAATGGGCTGATCAAAATGCTGATAAAATTGACTTTATCATCCATTTGGGTGCCAGAACAGACACAACCGAGTTTAATTATACCATTTTTGAGGAGTTAAACATCGATTACTCTCAACGTATGTTTACTTTAGCTGCCAAAAACGGTATCCCAATGATCTATGCTTCCTCTGCTGCCACTTACGGAAATGGGGAATTTGGATACTCTGACGATCATGCTTTGATTCATAAACTGGAACCTTTGAATCCTTATGGAAAATCCAAAAATGAGTTCGATAAATGGGTGTTAAAACAAAGCATCACCCCTCCATTCTGGGCCGGATTCAAATTTTTTAATGTTTTTGGACCTAATGAATTTCATAAGGGACGGATGGCGTCTGTTGTGTTTCATTCTTATCATCAAATTGAAGCCACCGGAAAGACAAAACTTTTCAGATCTCACCGACCCGATTATAACGATGGGGAACAAATCCGCGATTTTATTTATGTAAAAGATGTTGTGAATGTGCTTCACTGGTTTATGAAATACAAACCTGAGAGCGGCATCTACAATTTAGGAACCGGTTATGCGAGACCTTTTACCGCTTTGGCACTGGCCACTTTTAAAGCGATGAAAAGCAATCCGATCATTGAATTTATCGATATTCCTTCCGATATTCGGGATAAATATCAATATTATACAGAGGCAGATATGCACAAAGCACGTAAGGTGGGTTTGAAGAAACCATTTCGCTCCTTAGAACATTCAATAAAAGACTATGTACAACTATATTTGATAAAAAACTGCAATTGGTAATTTTTACAAGCTCATTATCAGACTATTACGAAAAAAAGATAAAAAAAAATCATATTTACTATGTTCGATATTCTAAATTTAGTACTTTTGTTTAACGAAGTTGTAGTAAAATTTAATTAGGGTAACATTTTTAATATTAACGATGATATTATCATAAGATATGCAGAACTTCTCTGACAAAGAGATCCAAAAGATGTTGAAGAAATTTTTTGGATATAGTAGTTTTAAAGGGGATCAATTAAAAGTGATCAAATCGTTGTTGAAAGGCAAAGATTGCTTCGTAATCATGCCCACCGGTGGAGGTAAGTCCTTATGTTATCAATTACCGGCCCTATTAACTGAAGGTACTGCAATTATCATTTCCCCGCTTATCGCCCTCATGAAGAACCAGGTAGATGCCATCAGAAACTTTGGTACTGAATTGGGAATTGCCCATTTCATGAACTCTTCGTTGAGTAAAAGTGAAATCAAACTGGTTAAAGATGATTTAATTGCAGGTAAAACCAAATTGTTATATGTTGCACCTGAAACACTTACTAAAGAAGAGAATGTTGAATTCTTCCGAGATATCAACATCTCCTTTTTCGCTATTGATGAAGCCCATTGTATTTCTGAATGGGGGCATGATTTCAGACCTGAATATCGTAGAATCAGAGCAATTATTGATATCATTGATAAAAAGGTACCTTTAATTGCGTTGACGGCAACAGCAACCCCAAAAGTACAGAGTGATATTCAAAAAAATCTTCATATAGAAAAGGCTGATCTGTACGTTTCATCCTTTAACCGTGCCAACCTTTATTATGAAGTTCGAGAGAAAACCAAAGATATTGATAAAGAAATCGTAAAATTTGTAAAACAACATTCTAACAAATCAGGTATCATATACTGTTTGAGCAGAAAGAAAGTTGAGGAACTGGCAGAATTTTTACAAGCGAATAAAATCAAGGCCCTACCCTATCATGCCGGGTTAGACTCCCACACCAGAGTGGATCATCAAGATGCGTTTTTGATGGAAAACTGTGATGTGATCGTCGCAACCATTGCATTTGGAATGGGCATCGATAAACCCGATGTACGATTTGTTATCCATTATGATATGCCTAAAAGTTTGGAAGGGTATTACCAAGAAACCGGAAGAGCAGGAAGAGATGATGGAGAAGGATTGTGTGTCGCTTTTTATGATATTAAAGATTTATGTAAACTTGAAAAATTTTCAACCAAAAAATCTGTAGCTGAACAAGAAATAGTGAAACAACTCGTTGCCGAAACTGCTTCTTATGCCGAATCCACCAACTGTAGAAGAAAACATTTACTCCACTATTTTGGAGAAACGTATGAACAAGATAATTGCCAAAGTTGTGATATTTGCTTACATCCAAAACCAAAAATGAACGCATCAGAACAAGTACAAATGGCCATTGAGGTCATCCAAGCCGTTAAACAACAATTTCAAGAAACACATATCATAGACATCCTTACCGGGAACAAGTCAACCTCTGTCGTAAAATTTAAACACAACAAACTTAAAATGTTTGGAGAAGGGGAAGACTATGATGAAAAATTCTGGGGTAGTGTGATCCGTGCTGCTATCTTTGAAGAACTCATCTACAAGGATATTGAGAACTACGGATTATTGAAAATAACCCCTAAAGGGGAGAAATTCATGGACAACCCCTATACGATCAATGTTCAAAAACCGGATAAAAAAGAGTCTGACGAAGATGAAGAGATGCCTGATGATATTTTGATCAATAAAGGAGATGCGATCGATAAAGCCCTCTTTGCATTGCTAAAAGATCTTCGTAAAACCATCTCCCAAAAAGAGAACCTTCCACCTTTCGTCATTTTCCAAGACCCTTCTTTGGAAGATATGTGTATTCAATATCCTACAACTATCGACGAAATGACCAACATCAGCGGTGTGGGTGTGGGGAAAGCACAAAAATATGGGAAACCTTTCGCGGACCTCATCAAGAGATATGTTGATGATAATGAAATCGAAAGACCTCAAGACTATATTGTTAAATCGGTTGTTAAAAAATCGGCTATCAAAGTGTTTATCATTCAAGCTATTGATAGAAAATTGAGTTTCGAGGATATCGCTATTGCCAAGGGACTTGAGATTAATGAATTGTTAACAGAAGTTGAAAGCATTGTGGCATCCGGTACCAAACTGGATATCAATTACTATATTGAAGAAAATATTGAACCTTATCATCAGGATGAGATTTTAGAATACTTCGCTGAAGCTGAAACAGACTGCTGCGAAGCTTGTCTAAGAGAATTGGGTGAAGATGAATATACGATTGAAGAGATCCGTGTAATGAGGATTAAGTATATGTC
>DAONEU010000184.1:0-3391 GCA_035403245.1 Bacteroidales bacterium
TTTTTTGTTCGCATTAGGCCGGGAGCGAGAAAGCCCGCAAAGGTAAAAGCCGTAGTGATGCAGGGAGTAAAAGAGCGAACTTGTGAGCTCCTTTTACGACCATGCAGCACTCGGCTTTAACCTGCGGACTTGAAGCGGGAGGCCGACGGCGTGGGAGGATTTGTGGGTAGGGAATGCCGGAATGCCCAAAATTAGCTTATTATCATATTAACTTATTATCACATTACCTTATTAGCTTATTATTTCGTACTTTTGCATCTTATTTAAATTTATAGTCAATGAAGAGAGCCGATTACGTTTTTGAGACCAGTTGGGAAGTATGTAATAAAGTGGGTGGGATCTATACCGTGATTTCTACGAAAGCTTATACCGCCGTTGAAAATTATCAAGACCATTATATCTGCATTGGACCCGATCTCCCTAAGGAAAAAGATTCAGAGTTCATGGAGGATTTTACCCTCTATAAAAAATGGAAGGATATCGCCGCTGCTGAAGGTCTGAAGATTAGAATCGGACGCTGGAGAATCAACGGAAGTCCACTTGTTTTCCTGGTTGATTTTACCCCATTTTTCGCTAAAAAAGATGAGATCTTAACCCAGTTTTGGCTGAAATATCAACTCGATTCAATCTCCGGTCAGTGGGATTATATCGAACCTGCCCTCTTTGGTTATACAGCCGGTAGAGTGATCGAGAGCTTTTATAACTATTACTGCCACTCTACAGATAAAATCATCGCTCATTTTCATGAATGGATGACCGGTACCGGAATACTTCATCTGAAAGAGAGCACCCCTCAAATTGCAACTGTTTTCACTACACATGCCACTGCCCTCGGAAGAGCTATTGCCGGAAACGGATTGCCCCTTTACGATAATATCTCGCAATATAATCCACTTGAGACTGCTGTTGCATTTCAAATTCAGTCAAAATTCTCTTTGGAAATGTTGTCGGCACTTCAATCAGATATCTTTACTACTGTAAGTGAAATAACTGATAAAGAGTGTGTTGCCTTCTTTAAAAAACCGGTCGATGAGCTTACCATCAATGGTTTCGAGAATAAATTTATCCCGGAACAACCCGAATTTGATCAAAAAAGATCCATAGCCAGACAAAAAATCATTCAAATTGCGGAAACGTTGACTCAACAACAGATTTCTAAGGATGCCCTTTTGGTAATCAATAGCGGTCGTTATGAGTTTAAAAATAAAGGGATCGATCTTTTCATAGAATCTCTGGCTATCCTTAAAAATAAACCTTTAGAGAAAGAGATCATTGCCGTTATCGCTGTCCCTGCCGGAAATAACGGCGCAAGACACGATATTTTGAATAAAATCGGTCAACCATTGGGACAACCTGTTCTTAACGATTTTGCAACCCATCAGTTACATGATGTTGCACACGATCCTGTTATTAACCTGTTAATGAAAAACGGACTCAATAATAGTCCTGATTCTAAGGTAAAAGTGATCTTTGTACCTGTTTATCTGGATGGATCTGATGGCATTTTTGATTTGAATTATTACGACTTTTTGATCGGATTTGATCTTTCTGTTTTTCCATCCTATTATGAACCTTGGGGGTATACACCCTTAGAGAGTGTGGCATTTGGCATACCAACGATTACAACTTCACTTGCCGGTTTTGGGGCATGGGTGTTAACCCATTTTCAAGATCAAAAAGGGGCAATAGCTATTCAAAGAACGGATACTAATTTTTCAGAAGTTGTAGTTCAGATCACCAATGAAATACAATATTTTGCCTCAATTTCTGATGAAGAAAAAGCAAAATGGAATGCAAAGGGAGTAGAGATTGCCCAAAAAGCATTATGGAGCGAATTGTATTCCCATTATTTGAATGCATATTCCAAAGCCTTGGATAAAAGTGCTTTAAGATTTGATCAGTACAAGAATAAAGTATCCAGAATCAGCTTTCTGGTTGATAAATTGCCCAAAAATGAACCGAACTGGGTGCACCTTTCAGTTAAATCTAATCTCACTTCAGATTTAAATAAACTGGATGAGATCGCTCACAATTTATGGTGGAGCTGGAACAACGATGCCAGAGAATTGTTTGTTGAGATTGCTGGAAAAGAGTTATGGGATAAATACAATGAGAATCCTACACATGTGCTTCAAATGCTCTCTTATGAAAGAATCAGATCGTTTTCTTCCAATAAGAAGTTTTTAGGTAGATTAGATCAGGTTTATAAAGATTTTCAAGAATACATAAATACTCCAAGAACCAGAAAAGAGAAAAAAGTAGCTTATTTCAGTATGGAATTCGGGATCAGCAATGAGTTAAAGATCTTTTCCGGAGGCTTAGGAATGTTAGCCGGGGATTACCTTAAAGAGGCCAGCGATTCCAATGTGGACATGATAGGAATTGGATTACTATACAGATACGGATATTTTACTCAACAGATCAGTCCTTCAGGGGAACAAGTGAGCCTGTATCCGGCTCAAAGCTTCTCTAAGTTGCCTATTTCACCGGTAAAAGATGAAAAAGGAGATTGGAAAGTGATTTCTATCGCATTACCCGGACGAAATCTATATGCCCGAATTTGGAAAGTGGATGTGGGTAGGATTCCACTCTATTTATTAGATACCGATTTTGAATGTAATCATCAGGAAGACAGACAGATCACATACAACCTTTACGGAGGTGATATTGAAAATCGTTTAAAACAAGAGATGCTGTTGGGGATTGGAGGCGTGAGAATGTTGCATCTATTGGATGAAAAACCTGAAATCTATCATATGAATGAGGGGCATGCAGCTTTCTTAGGTATTGAAAGGTTGACGGATGAAGTGAAAATGAATCGCCATTCTTTACCGGCAGCGATCGAACTTGTTAGGGCATCGACATTATTCACTACGCATACGCCAGTTCCGGCCGGACATGATGCCTTTAGTGAGGATTTGATGAGAACCTATTTCTCTAACTTTACAACCCCTTTGAATATTACATGGGAAGGGTTTATGGCTTTTGGTCGAAAGGATGCTGAAAATAGTTATGAAAAGTTTTCCATGAGTATTTTGGCGTGTAAGCTTGCTCAGGAGATGAATGGCGTAAGTAAAATTCACGGAAGAGTATCACGGGAGATGTTCTCCAATCTTTTTGAAGGATTCTTCCAAAATGAGCTCCATATTGGATTTGTAACAAACGGAGTACATTATCCAACCTGGACACATCCAAAATGGCAAGCGTATCACAAACAACAATTTGGAACTTCATTTATTCTGGATCAGGCAAATCCTGATCATTGGAAAAAGATAGAATCCGGAATTGAAGAGAAAATCTGGATATTAAAACAGGAGCTAAGATCTGAGTTGATTGATGCAATCAAAGAATTACTGGAAGTTCAAATGCGCAAAAGAAATGAATCTCCATC
>DAONEU010000185.1:0-3359 GCA_035403245.1 Bacteroidales bacterium
TTTTTCTGCTTTTTATTCTTTGCTCCAATTCCGAGAGTTCATTTAAATCTTGTACATCCGCTTCTTCTGCTTCCTCTTTTCTCCGTTTGGTATCGAACTCTTCATAAATGTGCTCTACAATTGCTTCCATTTCTTTATTAGTGATTGTTCCTTTAGAATTTAGAAGGGAAAGACCATTTGATATTAATATTTGATCAACATTATTACGCCAAAATTCCATTTTTAATTCTATTTTGTTTTTAGCTCTAAATTCGGCAGTTTCAAGAAAGATAATTACCAGACGATTCAAGCTATCGATTTCATCTTCTGTTAAGTAATTTTTGGCAATAGTTACATCCTGTTTTCTAACAATGGTGCCCTTCCATACAGTAAGTCCCATATTTGGGATGTCCGATTTTGCTCTGTTAACAATTATTTCAGCAGCTGTTTGCCCAGTAATAGCATAAAGTAATTTATTTTGAGTTTCTGCATAGAACATTTGTATTGCTTTATCAGTTTTATCATAATCACTGCTGAGAGAAAAAAGATCTCTAATCTTTTGGTAAAACCTTTTTTCAGATGCCCTAATATCTCTTATTCGAGCTAAAAGTTCATCAAAATAGTCTGGTTGCGAATGGGTATTTTTTAATCTCAAATCATCCATAACAAAACCCTTTACCAGGAATTCACTTAGATTACGATTTGCCCATTGTCTGAACTGAGTTCCTCGAACAGATTTAACTCTAAATCCAACAGCCATAATCATTTCTAGTGAATAAAAAGTGACAGAATATTTTTTTCCGTCTGAAGCAGTTGTTAAGTAATCCTTAATAACTGATTTTTTTTGTAACTCTCCTTCTTTCAGTATATTAGTTATGTGCATACTGATATTTGGGATAGAGGTGGCAAAAAGTTCTGCCAATTGTTGTTGATTAAGCCAGACTGATCCATCTTTTGCAAATAGAGCAATTTGACTTTTCCCATCGGGTGAGTTGTAAAGGATGATTTGTTGTTCGTTCATAAGTTTAGTTTTATGAGTTTATTTGTATGTACAAGAAGTGCAAATATATAAAAAATGTTTATGCATTTTAAGATTAAAAAAAATCAAAATAAATTTTTCCATATTTGCATCACGTGAGGCAGACGCCATGTACAGGCAGGATGCCGACCAAAAAAATTAAAAGAATTAGAATCGGTTACTTTTTAATTATTTTCACCTTTTCAGTTCCAATTTGTAAAATATATAATCCTCCGGGAATATTTCCCATAGAAATTTTTTGGATAGATTCCCGAATGGAAGAACTCATAACAATCTGACCCAATGCATTGTATAAAACTGCTTGTTTTCCCTCTTGATTGTCAATCATCAAATATTCAGTGCAAGGATTAGGATAAACCTGAATGGCTAGACCGGTGTTATAATCATCGATTGCTTCCGGAATATAACCATTTAAAACGGCTACACCACCCAAATCAAAACCTCCTGATGCAAAATCGGTTGGATAGGGATCATTGATGATATTGCCATATCGATCGGTAGTTCCATATTGAGGATCAATGGATCCAACAACATCTACAATTCTTACATGAGTGATATTATTGATATTCAAACCATAATAACCTGATAAATCATCCAAATCAAAAAGTGTACCCCAACCTGCACGGTGTTTCCCGGCTAAATTATGAATATGTGTTGCGTCTAAAGTACCGGAGTTGCTCACCTGATTTTGATTTTGTGAATTTGAAACAGATGGGAATCTGAAATAGTTGATCCCATCAGAGCTCACTTCAACAAAGGCTAACTCTAAGAAAACATCATTCAGACTATTCTCAAAAACTGCAAAATCGTACCCGGTTGTATTAACTATTGGAGTTGAGAACGTAAGCACAGCAGATCCATGATCTCCTAAACTTACCACATCAGTTGTTGATTCAGAGGCAGGACCAACACCATTTTGCTCTGCACCATAAGATGCTAACACAATAGGATTTGCAATATCCTGATACCCTCTGGTCACCTGACAACCTGTTGCCCAACCGAGAATAGCGTTATTATCGTAAGAAATGGCCAGATAATGGGAACTTCCAACAATACCGTCATATACTTGATTGTCTCCTTCGCCTAAATAGATCGGTTGAATAGGAGTAGTCCATACATAATTAAAGTTTGGATCAGCTATACCACATGACTCATCACCCCATTTTACTATATCTCCATTGTGAATATATTGAGCATCAATACCTAACATGGCAGATTGCCCATTCACATTATAGATCCACCAATCTCCGGACAAAGATAAATTGTAGTTTCCATCCTGAAAGGTGATATCGGTGATTCCCCAGTTTCCGTATGAAAAGTTAATTCTTGGGTCATAAATGGCAACGGTTCTCATTAAATCGGCTACTAAAATAGAATCTCCTTCAAAATGGACACCCCAGCCGAATGCAATCGCGGTATCGCACCAATTGATGGTAAGCACGGCACTGTTGGAACCTCCGCCAACCCAGTAATCGATTTGATCAAAAGGGATATTTGCATCATTGGGAAGCGATGGAGTGTTAGGATTAGAAGCCATAACGATGTTTGAAGGTGTAGTACAATTACCATATTCTTCCATTTCGAATATTCCATTATTGGATAAAGGATCGGTTAGGCCATTAGCCCAAACTCCGTTTAAAGTGTAACTTAACATTCCATCTGCGGCAATATGCAAATTATAGGTTGCATCTAAATATGAATATGAATTGATCCAGGAACCCATTTGAACTGAGAATCTGGCATCTGCAGTATCAATAGCATACAACATATCTCCAATTGTTCTAACTCCATCCCATCTGTATCCGTATGCGACACCTATAGCAGAATCCTGGCACCAGTAAAATACAGCAATCATTTGATTAGATCCTGATCCAACCCAAAACTGAATATCAGCAGGGTTAACATCAGTCACATTTCTGATACTTGTCTGAACCGGCCCAAGACCGTTTTGAATGAGAGGCAATTGTGACAAATTATTCTGAGCACTGAGATTCCAGAATATGGAAAGAAGCGTTAAGAGGGTAAGAATTTTTTTCATAGTATTGGTTTTTAATTGATTAATTTTAATAGAACATCTTTTTTGCTCGGAAAATGAAATCAAACGGTAAACCAAACGGACATAACGCGTTCGTGTAAGCTCACTTCCCGAAGCTTTTCACAACGACTAATTGGCAGGTTTTCTGACTTGTTTCTCTTTGAGCGTCTTCCCATTGATACAATCAACAGTGACATTTTGAGGAAGCTCAAAGAACTTACGAAACTTACAGCAGCGGGTACTGTCTAGGATTTACACCTAATTCCCTCTCGAGATCATGCGAACAAAATCTCTCACCAAGTAATC
>DAONEU010000186.1:0-3344 GCA_035403245.1 Bacteroidales bacterium
TCTCAACTTGTTCTCCATCAACGTCAATCATTTTGCGACCCTCTTTCTCAATCTGAGCTATATCTTTTTGAGTAAACTGACCGATTTGAGCGGCAATCGCTTTCATGATCTTGCCATATCTTGGTCCTAAAGTTTTGAAATCGGGTTTGATTTTCTTCACGAAAACACCTTCCGTATCCTCAATAAACTGAATCTCTTTTACATTCACTTCATGAAGGATCAAATCTTTTACTTTTTCAACCTGAGCTACAAAATTAGATGTTTCAAGCACCGGAATCATGATCTTTCCGAGTGGTTGACGAACTCTGATATTCGATTTCTTTCTTAACGAAAGCACCATAGAACAGATCTCTTGAGCCAATTCCATTCTTTCTTCCAACGCTTTGTCGATTAATTGTTCGTTTACTTTTGGAAAGTCTGATAAATGGATCGATTCAATTTTCTCTAATTGAGTAACATTATTCAAATCAAGGAATAGTCTATCCATGAAGAATGGTGCAATTGGTGAAGCTAATTTAGCTATTGTAACCATACATGTGTACAAAGTTTGGTAAGCTGAGATTTTATCTTCGGTATAGTCCCCTTTCCAAAATCTTCTACGACATAAACGAACGTACCAGTTACTTAGGAACTCATCCACAAATTGCTGGATTTCACGTCCCGCTTTAGTTGGTTCATAATCAGCATAATAAGCATCGCAGTTTTTGACTAAAGTATTTAATTCAGACAAAATCCAACGGTCAATTTCAGGTCTTTTTTCATTGGCAACATCGGCTTCTTTGTAAGCAAAACCATCTATATTAGCGTAAAGAGAGAAGAAACTGTAAGTGTTATAAAGTGTCCCAAAGAATTTTCTTTGAACTTCAGTGATTCCTTCAGTATCAAACTTCAAATTGTCCCAAGGTTGTGCGTTAGTTAGCATATACCAACGGGTGGCATCAGCCCCATACTTTTCAATGGTTTCAAATGGATCTACTCCGTTACCTAAACGTTTAGACATTTTATTTCCATTTTTATCTAACACCAATCCATTGGATACCACTGTTTTATAAGCAACACTATCAAATAACATGGTCGCAATGGCATGTAGGGTAAAGAACCAACCTCTGGTTTGGTCAACACCTTCTGCGATGAAGTCTGCCGGATATTTTTTCTCGAAAAGTTCTTTGTTTTCAAAAGGATAGTGCCATTGACAATAAGGCATAGCACCAGAGTCAAACCAAACATCGATCAGGTCAGCCTCACGAACCATTTTTTGTCCAGTAGGTGAAACCAGGAAGATATCGTCTACATAAGGTCTGTGTAGATCAATTTTATTATAATTTTCTTTACTGAAATCATTAGGGACGAAATCTTTATACGGATTCTCCTTCATGATACCGGCAGCGACAGCTTTTTCGATTTCGTTATATAATTCTTCGATAGAGCCGATACAGATTTGTTCTTTTTTATCTTCTGACACCCAGATTGGAAGTGGCACACCCCAGAAACGGGAACGGGAAAGGTTCCAGTCCACCAGGTTTTCGAGCCAATTTCCGAATCTACCAGTTCCAGTAGCGGCAGGTTTCCAATTGATGGTATTGTTCAACTCCATCATTCTCTCTTTATAAGCGGTAGTTTTCACAAACCAGGAATCCAAAGGATAATAAAGGACAGGTTTATCAGTTCTCCAACAGTGAGGATAATTGTGAACATATTTTTCAACGCGGAAAGCTTTATTCTCTTTTTTCAACCAAATAGAGATATACAAATCTAAAGATTCTTCAGATTTTTCATTCTCTTTTTCGTACTCTTGTTTTACATATCTTCCTGCAACGGTGCTATATAGATCAACATGAACTGCATCTTTTACAAATTGAGGATCCAGATCTTCGATAAGATAAAATTTTCCTGTTCTATCCACCATAGGTTGACGATTTCCTAATGAATCAATTACCGCTAAAGGGGGAATACCTGCTTCTTGAGCAACTCTTTTATCGTCAGCACCGAAAGTAGGAGCAATATGAACGATACCGGTACCATCACTGGTTGTAACGTAATCACCCGGGATCACTTTGAACGCGTTTTCACCAGGATTTACGTAAGGGATTAATTGTTCATACTCCAAGCCAACCAATTTTTTACCGGTAGTATGAGCGATAATGCGGAATGGAATATTTTTATCACCCGGTTTGTAATCTTCCATAGCTAATTCACTGTTCTTTTCAGGGAAATAAGCAGAAAGAAGATTCTTTGCCAAAATCACTTTGATAGGTGCACCGGAATAGGGATTAAAAGTATCTACCAAGACATACTCGATTTTTTCACCTACAGCTAATGCTGTGTTGGATGGTAAAGTCCAGGGAGTAGTGGTCCATGCCAAAATATACAAGTTATCGGGAATGTGAAGCCCACCGGGAAATCCCCATGGACATTCAGTCATTTTTTGTTCTTGTTTAACCTTAAATTGCGCCACAACGGTAGTATCTTTCACATCTTTGTAACAACCGGGAAGGTTCAACTCATGAGAGCTCAAACCGGTACCTGCAGCGGGAGAATAAGGTTGGATGGTATATCCTTTATAGAGTAAATCTTTTTTATAAAGTTGTGATAACAAGTACCATACAGATTCAATATATTTATTATCGAAGGTAATATATGGATCATCCAGGTCAACCCAATAGCCCATTTTTTTAGTGATGTCATCCCACATATCCTTGTATTTCATCACTTCATTACGGCAAGCTTTATTGTATTCTTCGACTGTAATTTTCTTACCGATATCCTCTTTGGTGATCCCTAAAGTTTTTTCAACACCTAACTCAACAGGAAGACCATGGGTATCCCAACCACCTTTGCGACTAACATATTTACCTTTAAGGGTTTGATATCTACAGAATAGATCCTTAATAGCTCTACCCATCACGTGGTGAATTCCGGGAGTTCCGTTCGCTGATGGAGGACCTTCATAAAAGACAAACTCCTCATGACCTTCACGAAGTTGCATGCTTTTATCAAAAATTTGATTTTCTTCCCAATAATTCTTCATTTCCTTTCCCAAATCGGAAAGCTTAAGACCTTTATATTCAGTGTATTTCATATTGATATGGTAGGTTATTTTTTAAGGGAGCAAAGATACTAAAAATGTGCAAATAAGCAAATGATTAAAAAGCCACGAATTCACGAATTATAACAAATTAATATTTCAATTCTAATTCAATTATTCATTCAATTAGCTTATTATCTCATTATCACATTAGCTTATTAATCAGGGCATTCCGGCTCGCAAGCTCGCCGTCGGTCTCCGCCTTAATGCGCAAAACCGCAAGCGGTTTTAAAGATTAGAGTTTAGAGTTAAAAGTTTT
>DAONEU010000187.1:0-3325 GCA_035403245.1 Bacteroidales bacterium
GTGCAGTGAAGCACGGGAGCGAAGCGGACCCCGGAACAAGCCCGACGGCGTGGGCGGGATTGTGGGATGGGGAGCCGGCACGCCCAGATAAAAGTCTAAAGTCAAAAGTCAAAAGTCAAAAGTCAAAAGTCTAAAGACGAAATAGCTATCAGGTTTCAGTTATAAATGAAAAATGAAAAATAAAAAAAAATATTCGTTTTTTATTAGCGCATTCGCGGCATAAAGGTCTAAAGTCTAAGGTCTAACGTCTAAAGACGAAATATCAGTTAGCGATAAGGTTAATAATTGTTCTTTTTTAAAGAAGTAATCACAATGGAACACAGTGGATTCACAATGGAACACAGTGGATTCACAATGGAACACAATGTTTTATTAAATAGCCACGAATGCACGAATTAATAAAAATAAATTATTCCTAAGTCTTTTGACTTAAGACTTAGGACATGAACTTGATTATAAATTTGAAAATATAATTTCGTTCCTATAATTTTAACATGATTTTTTTGTTATTTTTGCAATGTAAATGGTTTTATCCTATAGAATAATATGAAAGAGATATTTGTCAGTAATTTTGGACCCATAAAAGAAGGATATAGTGATGGAATGATGCCCATATTTCCAGTAACTATTTTTTGTGGAGATCAAGGATCCGGAAAAAGTACGATTGCAAAATTAATATCTTCATTTTCTTGGTTGGAAAAAGCATTGATAAGAGGTGATGTAAAAGAGAAATGGATTTCTCAATACAATCGATTTGTCAATAGTCATTGTGCCTATCATAATATTCAGAATTATTTTCAGGAGAATACTAAACTTATTTTTAAAGGTACTAAATATAAGTTCATTTATGAATCAAAAAAACTAACCATTGAACATCTTCATAATAATGAAGCGTATTTGATGCCTCAAATTATGTATGTACCGGAAGAAAGAAATTTTATGAGTGTGATAGAGGATGCCGAAAAGATAAAAAACCTTCCACATCCACTTTCTACACTGCTTACTGAATATGAAAAGGCCAAAAAAAGTATTGGAAACAAAATTAGTTTACCTATTGATGGGTACTCTTTTCAGTACGATAAATTAAATAAAGTTTCATGGTTACACGGGGATGGTTTTAAACTTCGATTACATGAAGCCGCTAGTGGATTTCAATCATTAGTTCCTTTAATTTTAGTTACACGGTTTTTATCCAATCGTATTTCTGAAAAAGAGGAAAATTCACATAATAAATCGAGTGTTGAATTGAATGCTAGACTAGAAAAAAGGATAAGGCAGCTTTTATTAGATGAAAATTTAAATGAAGATATAAGAAACTCATTAATTTCTCAGTTAAATACATTATATCACAATGATTGTTTTTGGAATATTGTTGAAGAACCTGAGCAAAATTTATTTCCAAAATCACAGAAAAATATTTTAATGGAATTGTTGAACGCCTTTAATTCCAAAAATGGGAACGGTTTAATTATAACAACTCACAGTCCTTATATTGTAAATTATCTAACTTTAGCTATAAAAGCAAATGAGATTATTTGCGAAGATGATGGTGTAAATAAACAATTAGAAAACATAGTTCCAAGTAAATCGCGTGTTTCTATTGATAACATTGCCATTTATGAAATGGAAAATGGAATGATTAAAAAATTGGATCATTACATGGATATTCCTTCAGATGAAAACTACTTAAATATCTCCCTTCGTGAAACAGATGAATTGTTTCAAGAATTACTCGAAATTGAAGACTTATGCCACCAATAAACTTTTTTGACGAACAATACATTTGTGAACTCCCAAGAACTGATCAAATTTTTGGATTGTGTGATCATGGAACTTTAGCGTATTCTGATACAACAAACAATCATGCATGGATCGCAAAAGTTATTAATCCAGACCATTTAGAAGTTTTGTTTACTCCTATTGATCATAATATTGTAGTTTATGACAATGGAAATGAGTTGAGTCAATGCGATGGAATGTTGACCTATAACACGAACACTTCCATTATTTTTGTGGAATTAAAAACAAGTCCTAAAGAATGGATTCAAGACGCTATTAATCAACTTAAATCTACAATATCTATTTTTAAAGAAAATCATTCTTTAGAAGCTTTCAATATAAAACATGCTTATGCTGTAAATAAAAAACACCCAAATTTTCACTATTCAAAAAAAGGAGAAATGAGTGCTTTTAAGTATGAAACAGGATTTCATTTATATATTCAAGCAGAAATAAAAATAAAATAGCACTCAGCTGTGAGCTCTCAGCTATCAGAAGACTAGAGACGAGAAGAGTGAATAGTGAATAAAAGTAAAAAGTAAAAAGTAAAAAATCAATAGACCTGTGCTTTAGCGCTGGGATATTGATAACCTAAAACCCAATATCCAATACCCAAAACCCTTTTGACTTGAGACTTTTGACTTGAGACCTAAGACTTAAGACATTTGACGTTTGACATAAAAAAACCGCTTGCGGTATTACGCGTGAGGGATGTGGAGGGCACCGAAGGTGGTGCGAACTGGAACGAGCGACGCGATAGGCATTCGATGATCGATGAACTTGCTGAGCGAAGTGCAGTGAAGCACGGGAGCGAAGCGGACCCCGGAACAAGCCCGACGGCGTGCGAGGGATCGTGGGAGGAAAGCCGGCACGCCCTTATTAATAAGCTAATATGATAATGTGATAATAAGCTAATTATAGGTGGGTAAATTATTCGTTTATTATTCGCGCATTCGCGGCATAAAGGTCTAAAGTCTAAGGTCTAACGTCTAAAGACGAAATATCAGTTAGCGATAAGGTTAATAATTGTTCTTTTTTAAAGAAGTAATCACAATGGAACACAGTGGATTCACAATGGAACACAGTGTTTTAGCTTTCAGCTATCAGTTTTCAGTTTAAAGTTGAATCGCTGCGCTGTTGAAGGGTTGAATCGCTTCGCTGTTTAAAGGTTTAAAGTCTAAAGACTTTTGACTTGAGACTTAAGACTTGAGACATTAACCACTGTGTTCCACTGTGCATCCATTGTGTTCCACTGTGATCTTTTCTTAGACTACAGACAACGGACTACAGACAACGGGCAAGACTAGAGATTAATTAAAAATGAATAATAATTCGTTTATTATTCGCGCATTCGCGGCATATAAAAAAGTAAGAAGTAAAAAGTAAAAAGTATTAAGGTTGTAGTTAATCTGTGGTTATCAGTAACATTTGTGTTATCTGCGTTCTATAAGGCGAAAGGCGAAAGGCTAAAGGCAAAGTAAAAAAAATAAAAATAAAATAAAAATTATATGCAAATTAAAGAATTGTTATCATTTGAGGTGCAGGT
>DAONEU010000188.1:0-3294 GCA_035403245.1 Bacteroidales bacterium
GAGACCGACCCTTTGGCTAGCGACGGTTCTTGTATTCGATGATTTGGAAATTTGGTTGAGCGTAGCCAAAGGGGAATGCCCAAAATAATTAATAATTAAAAATTAATAATTAATAATGAATAATTAATAATGAATGTTTTTGGGGAAAAGGGACAAGGGGAAGGGGAAAAGAAAGTAAGAAGTAAAAAGTAATAATTTAAAACTAAAACCCAAGACCTAATAACCAAAACCCAAAACCTGATAACTGAAACCTGAAACCTGATTGCTTTCAGCTTTTTACCGATTTTTTTGCACAGTTTGCCGATTTCATGGGGCTTTGATGGAGGTGTTCACAATATTTTTTTGATTTTGTCGGTTTATTAGAAAAACTAAATCATTTTTTTATGAAATCATTATCAAAATTTGTTGTTGCTGCTTTGTTTTCTCTATCTTTCGTGGCTTGTACTACCGATACAACTGATGATAACAGTCTTAAAAGTTCGGGGACCTTATCTGTTTCAACCGGTGTCTAACTCTTCTTACGACGTTACTGATGCTGTAACAGGTGCAACTGTCAATACTCACGGAACAAGATCGTGTACCTGGGATGGAACCGATGTGGATGGTAATATCGTTTCCGATGGAACCTATCGCGTTTGTATGGAACTCACCGATAAAAACAGTACCGGCAACTACCACTATTTCGAATTTCTGAAAGATTCAGTTTCCCATACCATAACCCCAACCGATGTTTCCAGCTTTAGTGACATTTCTATAACCTGGACGTCGGAATAATCAAAGGACGAAAGACAAAGGACAAAGGACTAAGGACTAAGGAGGTTTAAATCGTCGCTTTTTGATTTTTGAAGCTGGTTTTACTATTCTAATAAAATAGGGGTGATGTTTTGAAATGAGTCTCGGTTTTTATATTCTAATAAATGACGGAAACTGTTTTAATGTGATTTTAAATGCATTTATAAACCTCTAAAAACGAAATAAATAGACCAAATTTCAACCGTAATTTATTAGAATATTAAATCCTCAGTATTTTTTACGCTTACTCGTTAAAAACATATTTTAAAGCAATGGTTGGGCACACTTTGAACCCTTTGTATGAAGCAAAATTGGAAGCGATCTCCCATTCTGTTCCAACTGCGAATTTCTTAGTTATATGATACCATAATTGTGGTTCAGTTAAGAAAACAAAGCTGGTTTCTGTTCCTAATGGTGCATTCATGAAGAAGTTGTTTTTTTCTTTCCAGAAATCAGCAAATCCGGAGAACACCAACTTGCTTTTAAAGAATTTCATATACCAAACGGCAGTTAACTGAAACGATTGTTCTTTCTTTCCGGTAATGTATTTATGTGCTACCATAAATGAGATCCCTTTGGTGAAATCATCGTTGTTGTAGGAATAGGTCGCACCGTTTAGGAATGCGCTATTTATTTGGTAAGCGATTCCGATATCTGATTGTCCAAAACCACCGTTGTATTCGGTATGAAAGGCAATCGGGGCTTTCCAGAATTTTAGATCCCGGGCGATCTCCCAATAAGCCAGTTTTACTTTGGCATTGGATAGGTCGTAGTCCATATCTACAAAGAAAAAGGTGCTACCATGTTTATCGGGTTTGAACATTTCAACGGTGGTAGTGAGGTATTGTCTCCCTTTACCAAAGTCGTAATGTAATTGCAGGTTTTGTGCTTGCAAAAGTCCAAAAAATGCAAAGAAAAAGAGTAAAAAGACACATTTTTTCATATTTTTTAATTTAAAGAACAAAAATTTCTTAAAGATTGTTGTTTTTTAGTTCATCGATGAGATGTTGAGCTATTAAAACACCATTGACAGAGGCTTGCATCAGACCCCTTGTGATACCGGCGCCATCGCCACCTACGTATAGGTTTTTAATAGTTTGGGTTTGGAAATCCGGGGTTACTTTGATCTTGTTGGAGTAGAATTTTACTTCAATGCCATACAATAAGGTTTCATCACTGGCCAGACCGGGACTCACTTTGTCTAGTGCATAGATCATCTCAATGATGTCAGTCATGATCCGGTAGGGGAGTACCAGACTGAGATCTCCGGGAACAGCATCGTTTAATGTTGGGATGATGTTATTTCGGTATAATCTGCTAGGGGTAGTTCTTCTTCCACGGATCAGGTCGCCAAAACGTTGCACCAGAATCTTGTTTTCGGTGAGCATATTGGCCATTCCGGCAACATGTTTCCCAAACTGGATCGGTGCCTTGAAAGGTTCTGTGAACTCTTGTGAAACAAGTAAGGCGAAATTGGTATTATTACTTTTCAGATCTTTATAACTATGACCGTTCACTACAGCAAGGTTGTTATCGTAATATTCTGAAGAGACAAATCCGCCCGGATTGGAACAGAAAGTGCGCACTTTATCATCAAAAGTCTTGGTGTAATGGATCAGTTTGGCTTCATAGAAGTTCTCGTTGATCTCCTGCATGATCTCGTTACGGCACTCCACTCTCACGCCAATATCTACGACACCCACCTGGGTTGAGATCTTATGTTTTTCACACTTCTGAAGCAACCAGTCGGAGCCTTCTCTGCCAACAGCTACAACCACTTTGTCAGCGTAATAGTTGTCATTTTTCACCTGAACCCCTTTCACCGTGTCCCCATCAAAGATAAAGTCGGTGACCGGGCTTTTGAAGTTTATGGTGACTCCCTTCCCGGCAATATAGTCATATAATGCGGTATAAAGTTGTTGTGCTTTCTCTGTTCCGAGGTGA
Organism: Bacteroidales bacterium; assembly: GCA_035403245.1. GTDB lineage: Bacteria > Bacteroidota > Bacteroidia > Bacteroidales > WCHB1-69 > UBA5429. The sequence continues at coordinate 2,737 of DAONEU010000188.1, forward strand.
CGAACAGGGCAATGGACAAGTCGAAGGTTAGCTTCTATTGACTTAGCCTGAATGGTTCTCATAGCAGGAGAGATCACGGCGCCATGGATGTGAGGGTCTGCGCCAAATTTCAAATAGATCTGATCGGTATAGTCGATCATTTGATCTGTTTTTTCAATACCGATATAGTCGGCGATGGTGCCACCCACTTCATGCGAGAGGGAGAGTTTACCGTCGGAATATGCACCGGCACCGGCCCATCCTGTAGTGATATTACAGGGTTTACAATGAACGCAAATGCCTCCGTTGTTGTGTTTTGGACAGTTTCTTTTGTAAATATTGTTTCCCTTTTCCAACATCAGGATTTTGATGTTGGGGAGGTTATTGACTAACTCGTAGGCACAAAATATACCGGCAGGACCGGCACCTACGATAATAACATCATATTTATTTTGCATAGAAATAGATCTGTTCATTAGTGAAATGGTGATGCAATATTACAAATAAAAAATGACATAAACAAGGGGGGAATTAGCAAATTTGTGAATTAGCAAATGAGCAAATGGAATGAAAAATGAA
>DAONEU010000189.1:0-3196 GCA_035403245.1 Bacteroidales bacterium
GAAACCTGGCTTCTATCAACTCTCCAAGCTCCGACTTCAGTTAATTTGGGATATTTATCAATCTGAATTCGCCAGCCGTGGTCATCAGTCAGATGCCAGTGAAATTTATTTATTTTGTAAAGAGCCAATATATCTAAATGTTTTTTAATGTATTCAACATCAAAAAAATGTCTTGACACATCTAAATGATTTCCACGCCATGCAAATCTGGGATAATCCAAAATTTCAAGACAGGAAAAGGTGATTTTTGTCGGATTATTTTTATTGATGTTGTTTGGAGCAAGTTGATATAGAGTCTGAAATCCGTAAAATAATCCGGTTGTTGTATTTGCCTCTATAATAATTTTATTTCTTTTAATTTTCAAACGATATCCTTCATCCCCCAACTTTATATCTTTTTTTGAATTAATAGAAAAATAGATGCAGTTTTTAACTTTGTGTTCAGGGGTAACAATGGTTGGGTTAAATCCAAAATACTTTTCAAAATATTCTACAATATAGGTAACCGTAGTATTATTTTTGTCAATATTACTAAAAGATATAGTAGTGTTATTATCAAAAGTAAAAAAACCATATTTCATCCTAATACTGACAGGCTCAGGAATTATAGAAACATTTTCTTTGTCAATAAGTGTGCATCCCGAATAAAGACAAGAAAGGGTTAGCACTATAAAAACAATTTTTTTCATGGATTTTGGAATAAAAAATAACTTAATCAATAAATTTATTTTGATAATAAGGGAATTCCTTTACCAGTTCACCTGAATAATAAAAGTCGAAAGCAAGTCCTCCAAAAGTATGAGGAACCCCATCTATCGTGATTTTTGCCCCACCGATTTCTGGAGTCGGTTTAGGAATGGAGAGGTTAAACCCCAAGTTGAACAAGGTTGCTAAAACACCGGCGTTGTACGAAATATCTTGTCCCCTTCGTTCCCATTGTTTTTGAAATTGATGTAACATTATGCCGGCATAGAGATAAGAGTAATAATTACTTTTGCCGTTTGTAAGTCTTTGAATTCTGGCTGCCGAATCAACCCCATTTTCATAATTCAACGCATTCTCATATTTTTTTGAAATATAGAATTCAGAAGAGGGATCCTTTAAATATTTTTCTATTCTCATAGCAGTAAATTCCTTAATTCCGGTTACCCCCATAGAGAACTTTGTCTCTGTAACTAATACTTTTACTGGACCGAGGTAGGATTTAAATACTTCGCGATTCGTATTATAAAGCCGTATTTGTTCTCCAATCAAAGTAGCAACAATAAGTCGTGGTTCAATTCCGGCATTTTTTGCAGCACTATCGATAACATCTTTTTCCTTTGATATGGCAATTTTAAGAGCAGCCCATTGTTGGGTATTCATCCATTCAATTGCATTATTCGGATTTTGTAACTTTTGAGGTTTGGAAAGTAACTCAGATCCTTGATTTAGTAATTTTTCGTATTCTTTTTTAATTTTAGGATTTGAATTAATATAGATTTCAGTAGCAGCAATCATTTGACGGATTGATTTAGGATTTTCATTTGTTTTGACCGCTTCCAAAATATTATTGGCATTGTATGGAAAAAATTTACTTATACAAATAATTTTGTAAAAGTCGATTGCTCTTTGGTTACTGTTGAAAGAATAATCTTCAACATTGCTTCCGCTAACTTTGCCCATTTCTTCAATTTCCATCAAGTAACGGTTATTTTTATCAATAGTTCCTTTGTTTTTTGTGAGTCCTAAGTTAAAGACTGCCCAGGCAGTAATGATTCCGAAACCAGCAATAGCAAATCCGTATAATGCAATACGCCAAATCCATTTCAGAAAGAATTTCTTTTTATTTATTTCATTCATTTTCTTGATTATTTCTTTTAAAATTTTAGTCGGCAAAATTACAAAAATCAATTCAGAATTTACATTAAAATTATCTTAAAAATTAAACACATTTTAGTTTGCTCAATAACACCTTTTTTTTAAATAAAAGTTTTTTTTTCTCTGTAAAAAATTTATTTTTAACTTTAAGTAATTGAATGTTAGTATAATAAATAAAAATCGATTTTATTTTTTAAAAAAGTGATTATTTCAAAAAAATGTTTATTTTTGTGCATATTTACTAACTAAATCATTTTAAAATGAACGAACAAGAAAACACCGTTAGCTTTTTTAGATTTGAAGATTTAAGAATTTATGCTAAAGCACTTGATTACATCACCTGGTTACATGGCGTTATTGCTAATTTTCCGGATTCTCAGTATGTCGTTTTAGGTGAGCCTTTCTTGAAGTCAGCTCAAGCAATTGCACTACATATTGCGGAAGGTTCTGCAAGAAACAAAGCTCAATTTGTTTATTACTTAAAAATGGCTAAAAGTTCAGTTAGAGAATGTGTTGTATATACTGAATTTGCTTCTAAACTTTCGGCAATTAATAATGATGAGAAAGAGTACTCTAGAAACCAACTTATGGAACTTACCAAAATGATTGGATCTTTGGTGGCTTCTCTTCAAAGATCAGTTCCTGTATCTAGGGAAGATGATGACATTGATGGAATGCCAGAAATGTAATAATTTTTGTTTATATTTTTTACAGATAATTTTGTGTTTAATTCTCACAAAGTTATCTGTTTTTTTTGCTCTATAAATAGCTACATTTTTCAGTTGTCCATCTTTCCTTTCAATTGTTTTTTTATCTTTGCACGCGAAAATAAAAAAACTTAAAACTTAAAAATTATGGCAATTGTAAAACCTTTCAAAGGATTACGTCCTCCTAAAGAAATTGTAAAACAGTTGGCATCCCGCCCCTATGATGTCCTTAATTCAGAAGAAGCCCGTGCTGAAGCTTCCGGTAATCCTTATTCTTTGCTAAGGATTACAAAAGCTGAAATTGATTTCCCGAAAGGGACAGATGAGCATTCTCAAATGGTTTATGATAAAGTTGTTGAAAATTTCAATTTGTTCAAAAAAAATGGCTGGATCATAAAAGAGGATGAAGAGAAATTCTATATTTACGCCCAAAAGATGGAAGGAAGGATACAATATGGAATAGTAGGGTGTGCCCATATTGATGATTATTTGAATAATGTAATCAAAAAACATGAATTAACTCGAAAAGATAAAGAGGAAGACCGTATGATTCATGTTAGAATAACAAATGCCAATGTTGAGCCTGTGTTTTTTGCATATCCTGATAATAAAAATATTAATGAGATTGT
>DAONEU010000190.1:0-3188 GCA_035403245.1 Bacteroidales bacterium
CTATCTTTCCTCACTCTATGCACAGGATGTCCCGCATCGTGCTGTTGCGGTCTATCGCTATTTGAAAGACCGGACAAATAAGGATGGAACCTGTTATCCTTCCATCGGCACTATCGCCAAGGACTTAAAGCTGTCTCGCCGCACCGTTCAGCGAGCCATCGCTGATCTTGAAAAGACCGGCCATCTACAAAAGGAACAGCGTTGGCGGGAAAACGGCGGCAAGAGCAGCCTGCTGTTTACGGTGAAATGAAAAAACACATACCCTGCCGCCAAGGGAGCAGTGTGCTCTCTTGATGGCATGAGGTATGTGTCATCATGGCCTATGCAGTGAACTTTTCACTCTAAGGATTTCTTTAAACACAGAGAAAGAACAATCTATCTTTATGGGATTATAAGCTACCTAAAGATAGAAGATGTGTCAAATTATTTAGCATCCAATAATGCTTTGATGATTACGATAGCCACTTTAATCTCCCTTTCATCGCACATATGAATCAGGTGGATGAGTTGTTCTTTTTCCCTGGTTTTATGCTGCATTTCAGGATAAAAGATTGTATCTGCTGATATTTTCAATGTGCATATGATCTTAGACAACACTTGGATGCTTGGGTATTTATTTTCGTTTTCAATAGCCATGATATACCGTGATGTAACCCCAACCCGTGTGGCAAGGTTGTCCTGCGTTAATCCTGCCTCTAACCGTGCGCTCTTAATTAATTTTCCTAAAGTTATAGGTGATTCACCCATCGGCACTTCACCTCCGAACAGTTGCCTGTTTATTATTAAAATGAACCCTCTTGATATTTTTACTAAGGTGCTAAAAATTTGTAGCCATAACCAACTAATGTTTGAATGTAGTTTATACTTGTAGAATTTATAGCCATCTTGCGCCGCAAATTGTATATAATATTTTCCACAGCGTGTTGATTACACACATACTCTTCTCCCCATACGGTCTCATAAATTTGGGATTTTGTAAATGCCCATCCCGGATGGATAGCCAAAAAGTACAAGAGATCAAATTCTTTCGTGGTGAGGTCTATGCGGTTGTTATTTATTAAAACACTGCGATGGCAAGGATTGATTACTAAATCCTTAAAACGCAGCTCTGATTGTAATGTTGCTTCTTTTAAGTTATCCACTTTCTCATTCCTCCTTGGCTACATGAATTTCATGCCAGATTGATGTCCCTCATTGCCTATCTCGCCATACGACTTATCAAAAAAGTGACGAGTTTTATCCAATCGATCATCCGGTTTTCTGGCCTGAGTAAAAGTTTCACCGGTGTTCTGCTGATACCCTGCCCGTTCTGTTAAAAAGACTCCACGACCTTTTGTAAGTTCCGAAAGCTGCTCTTTATAAAATTGTGATGTGCGAGCCGGAATTTTTCCTGATACTACGACTTCGTTGTGCTGTGTCTTTATTGATACAATATCTGCATGAAATTTTTTCAGATCATTGTAAACACGCGCGTTGCAATCTTGGGGAACATAAAGCTCAAATGACAGGCAGGGCTCTAACAACTCCGTACCTGACTGTTTTAGGGCTTGCTCAAATACAATAGGAGCTAAGTGCCGAAAGTCAGCAGGGGTGCTTACCGGACTGTAGTATACGCCATATTCAAAACAGACTTTAAGATCTGTTACTTCCCATCCATATAACCCCTGCTCACAACCATATCGAACACCTTCTTCAACGGCGTTCTGAAATGATTTATTTAAATATCCATAGGACACTTTGCTTTCATAGCGCAGTCCAGTTCCAATGGGAAGCGGTTCGATTGACAATCCTATGGATGCCCAAAAAGGATTAGGGGTGACCTCAATATGGGCAGTAAAGTCTGCCTTTTTCAAAGGGCGTTCTTTATAAATGGTTGTTACATTCTCGATTTTGACCTGAAGATGGTATCGGTTTTGTAACAAAGAAACGATGACTTCCATTTGTACTTTTCCGAGGAATTCCATAATAATATCGTTGCTTCTGGAATCCAATTTATATTGCAAAAGAGGATCTGTTTCCGCCAGTTCCGATAAGGCTTCTAACAGAAAAGTTCTGTCGGAAGAAAGGACAGGGGAAATGTTCGCCTGCATGATCAGATTATTGTTGTGTAGAATCAAATTCCTTTCAGGAATTGTTCCTATGGAGTCCCCAATCTTTAGTCGCATTTCATTTGGAAAAATAGCAATATCACCGCATTCGACTTTTTCGGTTTCTACCATTTTTCCATTGCTTGAGGTCTCTAATTTTTTAATTTTTATACTGTCAGAATGATCTTGCAGGGTTAGTACGTCACGTGATTTAATGGAACCTCCAAAAATGCGCATATATGTGCGTTTGTTTCGATTATCATCTCTTTCAACTTTGTATACCAATGCAGCAAGATTAGAGTTGGGTGGAGACATAAATGGAGTGAATTCCATGAGAATCGCATCCATGAGTTCTTTCGTGCCAATATGTTTCAGAGCACTGCCGTGGTAAACAGGCAAAAGAGTACCATCATTTATATTTTTTCTTCTGCTCTCTAACAGTTCCTCCGCCGTAATGGGCTGATCCATAACATATTTTTTTAGCAAAGCATCATCCGTTTCAATAATCGTGTCTTTAAATTCTTCAGACAACGGATTCAGAGTTTTGGGCAAAAGAGAGATTCTATTTGTAATGCTCTGCATGATAAGAATATGAGAGGACAATTTAGCTCTGATATCCTCATAGAGGGAATCAAGATCAATATCCGGTTGATCGATCTTATTAATAAAAATCAAAGCAGGAAGTTTCCTTTTTCGTATTGCATCGAAAAGGATACGTGTTTGTGCCTGAATGCCGTCTTTGGCAGAGATCAGCAAGATAGCGCCATCCAACACATTCAATGAGCGCTCTACCTCTGAATAAAAATCGATATGTCCAGGCGTATCAATCAAATTGACTTTGACATGGCCCCATTGATAAGATGCTATGGATGCCTGAATTGTAATGCCCCTTTGCTTTTCAAGTGCCATAGAATCTGTAATCGTTGAACCCCTGTCAACACGCCCGGACTCAGTAATGGTACCGCTGGCATAGAGAATACTCTCTGTTAATGTTGTTTTTCCAGCATCTACATGAGCCAAGATGCCGATATTCATTATTTTCATAAGTCACACCTCATATGATCGTTAAAAGATAAAAGTCCCCTGTGATTGAAATACTTT
>DAONEU010000191.1:0-3149 GCA_035403245.1 Bacteroidales bacterium
TCATGTCAAAATAAAAACGGAGATGCAGATGCGTATGGCGTTATTGAAGCCAGAGAGATTACCGTTTCATCGGAAAGCAACGGGAAACTGCTCCATTTTCCGGTGCAAGAGGGTCAAAACTATACGCAAGGGGATCCAATGGGGTGCGTTGATACCATGCAACTCTATCTACAAATTATGCAACTGAACGCTTCTGTGAATGCAGCTCTCGCAAAACGTCCCGATATGCCCTCTCAGATCAAAGCGCTTCAAGACAAACTTGAAACACTTGAAAAGGAACAACTAAGAGTTAAAAATCTGATTCAGGCGAATGCCGCCTCTACCCAACAACTGGATGAGATCAACGCGGAGATCAATATCACTCAAAGTCAGATAAATGCCATAAAATCTACCCTCAGCACAACCAACAACTCGATCCTCGAGGAGGTGGAAGCAATGAGGTACCAAAAATTGCAACTGATGAATGCATTCTCTAAGTGTTTCTTGAAAGCACCCATCACCGGCACGCTGATAAAAAAATATATCGAAGAGAACGAATTGGCATATCAAGGGAAACCTCTATACAAAATTGCAGATCTAACGAATATGTACATTCGGGTTTATGTGACCGAAGATATGCTTTCCAAAATTAAAATGGGTCAAAAAGCGGAAGTTCGGATTGATCAAACATCGGGCAACATGAAAACTTTTGAAGGGGAAGTCTCCTGGATATCTTCTAAAGCTGAGTTTACCCCTAAAATGATCCAAACGCGTAAGGAGAGAGTTAATTTAGTGTATGCCGTAAAAGTGAACTTTAAAAATAACGGCAGTGCCAAAATCGGTATGCCGGGCGATATTATCTTTAAATAAACCATGAACGTCATTCAGGTACAACAACTTTCGAAGAAATACGACAAAGTTACCGCTTTGTCTGATCTCACTTTTCATGTGAATGAGGGGGAGATCTTCGGTATTATCGGACCTGATGGCGCGGGTAAATCGACCCTTTTTAATATCCTGGCAACATTAACACTACCTAGTAACGGCGTTGTTTCTGTGTTGGATAAAGATATCTTGAAAGACTATAAACAGATTCGGAAAGAGATCGGTTACCTACCGGGAACATTCTCTTTGTATCCCGATTTGACGGTTCAGGAGAATCTTTCTTTCTTTGCAACCATGTATGGTAGCGGAATCAAAGAGAATCTACCCATGGTGATGCCCATCTGGAGACAGATTTCCCCATTTAAAGATAGACAAGCGGGCAAACTTTCCGGTGGAATGAAACAAAAACTGGCCCTCTGTTGTGCGTTAATTCATAGACCCAAAATTCTTTTACTTGATGAACCTACAACCGGTGTTGACCCGGTTTCCCGTAAAGAGTTTTGGGATCTGCTCGATAAAATCAAAGAGTATAATGTAACCGTTGTGGTATCCACTCCATACATGGATGAGGTGACCCGTTGTGATCGGGTAACACTCATGCAGGAGGGACAATTTATTACAGTAGATACCCCAAAACGGATTGTGGATCAATACAAAGGGGATCTGTATGCTCTTAAAACAACCCATTTGTTTCAATTATTGGAAATCATGCCCCAATTTGAGTTTAAATGTTCTTATTATCCATACGGCGAGTATCTACATATCTCTTTCTACCATGATATTGAAACAATGGTTTCCCATTTTGTCACCTTTTTGGAAAAGAATCAAATTGTTTACGAAAAATTTGACAAGATTGCTCCCTTACTCGAGGATTGTTTTATCGAATTAATAAAGGAGGCTCAAAATGTATAGCATCGAAGTGGAACATCTTACCAAAAAATTTGGTCATTTTACAGCTGTGAATGATATAACTTTTCAGGTGAAAAAGGGTGAAATATTCGGCTTCTTAGGTGCAAACGGTGCAGGCAAAACAACCGCCATGAAAATGATGTGCGGTCTTTTGCTTCCTACATCAGGTAAAGCAATGGTAGCCGGTTATGATCTGAAAACCGAGTCTAAAAATATAAAAAAATGTATCGGCTATATGAGTCAACGGTTTTCTCTCTATGATGACCTTACGATTCTGGAGAATATGAATCTTTTTGGGACAATCTATGATATCCCTAAGAAAGAACTCAAAGAAAGAATTGACCAGAGCCTTACGGAATTGAGGATGAAAGAGATTCAAGATCTATTGGTTCATGATATCCCTTTGGGATGGAAACAACGACTCGCTTTTGCAACAGCTTTGCTTCACAATCCCCAAATCGTATTCTTAGATGAACCAACGAGTGGGGTAGACCCTATCGTCCGTAGAGAATTCTGGAGTTTGATCTATAAAGCGGCCGCTCGGGGAATCACTATATTTGTGACCACTCACTATATGGATGAAGCATCCTATTGTGAAAGGATCTGTATCATGGCCGAAGGATCAGTACAATTGATAGGGACTCCTACAGAGTTAAAACAACAAATGGGGGTGAATACGATCGATGAATTATTTGTCAAATTTGTAAAAAGATAATCGGGATGAGGGAACTTTTGGCGATACTAAGAAAGGAGTTGATCCACATTTATCGGGATAAAGTGTCTCTATTTCTGGTATTGGCGATGCCTTTGGTATTGATTATCTTATTTGGATTTACAATAAGCACTGAGATTAAAAATGCGAAGATCTCCGTTTTTGATCAGGCTAATGATGCGCAATCCAAAAGATTGATAGAAACTTTCAGTGCTTCCGGATATTTTCAGGTAGTGAATCTTCCTAAAAGCATTGAAGAGATCAATGATGATTTTAAAAATCTTCATATCAAAGCAGCGATCATAATTCCTCCGGGATTTGAAAAATCATTAGAGACAGAACCAAAAATTACAATTCAGGTAATAAATGATGTCTCCGATATCAATGTAGCTTCCGTTTTAAACAATTATATCGAATCAATTTTATCAGGATTTCAGGAATTGTTGAATAACGAGAAAAACACTACAAATCAAGGTGTTTCAGTGTCAATTCAGATGTTATATAATCAGGAATTGAATAGTGTTTATATGTTCGTCCCCGGAATTATCACGCTGATCATGATCATCATCACCGCGTTAATGTCATCCATAACTTTGGCGCGTGAAACCGAAACAAACACCATGAGAATGATGTTGATCACTCCGGTAAAGAAAGTGTATATTGT
>DAONEU010000192.1:0-3134 GCA_035403245.1 Bacteroidales bacterium
ACCATGATCGTACCATCAAAATCATTGATATCCAAATTATATAATGTCTCGGTTACTAATAATGTTTTTTCTTTGTTATCAGCACTTTTGATATGTAATTCAAAAGTTTGACTGCTATTATTTTCATCAAGGATAGGTCTATTGTTGAAATAATTTTGATTTTCTTCCAAAACAAATTGGGTTAATTTTTTATGAAAAAGCCCATCTGGAAATGTTCCAAAAATTTCACTGGCAGATGGATTATTATACAAGATAATATTCTCTTTATTTATAATTCCAATACCTTCCCCAAGAGCTTCCACTAAATAACGTATTTTCTTTTCACTTAAAATCAGCAATTTTTCAGAGTCACTTTTTGATTTTAAAATGAGATAAATAACAAATTGAATCGTAATAGTTAATATGATGATCGTTAATCCCATCTCTAAATGAGTCCTATAATGAATGAAAAAGAGACTCATAATTAAAATCGAGATTGGAGAATATAGAAAAATATATTTTGCTTTTTTCACAGCCGCTGTATTAATTGATGCTACCATGATAAAAGTAATGGAAGTTAATAAATTGAATTCATTAACACTCGCAATATAAATGGCCCAGAAAAATACGATAAATAGACAAATGTTAAAGAAAGAAACAAATTCTTTATAAATAAATTTTATTTTAAAACTCAAAAAATAAACCGTAAAAAATATTCCGGAAATGGTAAATCTCATCCAGATAGGATCAATTATATCTTTGGAAAGGAATCTGTATATTAATCCTGAAAATGGAAACAAAATGGCAACATATAAAAGAGCCAATCTGTAGTACTTTGTATGAGTATCTTCATAATCAATTTTATAAAAAGAGTTGTTCCGATTTGATTCTTTTTCTATCATAATGTTAAATCTATAGAAAATATTTTTATTAAAAAATGAAGTGCCAAAAATAGTTAATTTTTTGATTGTTTGAACAAAAAAATGCGAAAGCAATAAAAAAATGATCACTTTTATTCAAAAATTGTTAAAAAATTATCAATTTTATATTTTGCCTTTCGCCTTGTGCCTTTCGCCTTGTGCCTACATTTCACATTATTTATTATATTTGCCATCGAAAATCTTAAAACTAAAACAACTAACTATGACTACACAAGAGATTAGAGAAATAGCAATCGAAAGCGCTAACACCTATTATAAATACCTTGAAGAAAACGATAAAGGTCTCCAGGAAGTGGATGTTTTTGAATTGGAGTACGTAAATTCCAAAAATATTATTAAACTGCGTTTGGCCGCAAAATTGATGGATACAGAAGGGGTGCAGTTTAAAAACCTCCGTGTCAATAAAAAATTTGATCAATCAGCTGTTAAAATTCTGGAATACGATTTTGATAAAAGTGTATTGTTGATCAAACCGGGCGAAAAAGCGACCCCTTTTTTTGAACACCTCAAACATTTTGATCTGAAAGTGATCGTTGATCTGAAATTCCTGGTTTTGAGAGTTAAAAGATGGTTTGATCTGAATGGTGCAAAATTGAAACTGCCCGAAAAACCATCCAAATTCTCCAATTCTTACAAAGAAATTGCTTATTTTGATGAGGTTCATCTACACCCATCTGACAACCAGAAGAATGCAATAGAAACCCTTTTTACACAACCTTTCAGCTATATCTGGGGTGCTCCAGGTACAGGCAAAACGCAGTTCGTACTCGCTTATGCGATTCTTCATTATATCCAAAAAGGGGCTAAAGTGGCCATTATGGCACCTACTAACAATGCTGTTGAACAAGTTTTAAAGGGTGTATTATCTATGACCGACAGGGCAGGAGTGAACCGGAAACAGCTTATTCGAATAGGTACTCCCTCTAAGGATTTTGCCGAGAAATATCCCGAAGTGTGCGAAGATCGCGGCATCTCTAAGCAAATCATGGACATCGATGAGCAGATTGATATTTATGAGTCTATTTTAAATTATTCAGAGATCAAAGATTGGTTGAGTGCCGGTAAACAGTTAGTTCCCCTTTTTGAGGAACTTTTGGAACTTTCCAGATTACCCAGAAAAGATAAAGAGGAGCGAAAACGGATTCAGGAACTCGCGCAACCCATGATTATTCAGATTAAGAGAAGTTTTGCCGACTATCCCGAATGGCACTATTTTGTGGGTTCACTGACACTCTCCAGCTGTCAATCTGTTTATAAACAGATGTTAGCATTTTTGGATAAACAGGAAGTGGAACAGAAATCGAACGAGACCATGTTCCTGGAGTATCAACAAAACGGGATGGAAGAGATTGAGGCAAAAATGGAAGAGTTGCTGAAACAAAAAGAACACCTCGAGTCGATGAGCACCGAAAAACGGTTGAATGAAGTGAATGTTGTTGCCTATACATTGGATGGTTATATTGGCAGTTATGCCGATGCTCAGCTGATTGTGGATCATTTCTTTGTTGATGAAGCCGGTTATGCGAATATGATCAAAACGTTGACTTTGATGCTAAGGGATACTCCCGTAACTCTTTTTGGCGATCATAAACAGCTTCCACCCGTCTGTGAGTTGAGTGAATTTGATATGGATCGGGATGAAAAATATCAGAATATGTTTCTCTGGGCACAGTCATCGATTTTTCTGGATACCCTTTTTGAATACCCGAAAACCTATTGTATTGAGCAGTTTTTGAAGAATGGGAATCTTAATCCGACCAAAATGGTTCAATCTTCCCTCAATGCCACCTATCGTTTTGGGGAGAATCTGGCCAAAGTATTAGCGCGCCATGTGTACACTCCCGATTTTCACTCTTTGAATCCTATCGGAGAGACCAAAATCATCTTCGTAAATGCCCAAAAGATGGAGCCGATGAAGTCGCGATGTTCGGTGAATGAAGTGTTCGAGATCAAGAAAGTGGTGCAGAAGCTCAGAAGTAGGTGGAGCACAGATTTCGTGATTTTGACCCCTTACAAAAACCAGGTAAAGATGTTAAACAAGCACCTTCCGCAGGAGCGAAACGAGTTCAAGATTCTCACCGTTCACGGCTCTCAGGGTCGTGAGTGGGATACCGTGATTCTAAGTGTTGTGGACACCAATGACAAGTGGTTTGTTGATTCCCGTAAGTCGATTTCCAAAGGACTAAACTTAATCAACACCGCAGTCAGTCGTGC
>DAONEU010000193.1:0-3116 GCA_035403245.1 Bacteroidales bacterium
TTCTAGCGGTTTACGTCATGTACAACTGGTATTCCAAACAAGAGTGGAAAACCGTAAGATTCTAAAAAATTTCCTATCTTTGTACTTTCATTTTTATAGAACTCATTATGTATCTACATTCTAAAATATTTGTATCTGCAGAGAATCGGGTGACCGATATTATTAAAGAGAACCCTTTGATGATGTTGGTTATTGAAAATTTTGGTGTCTATGACATCAAAAAAGAGCAAACTGTTGCCCAATTGTGTCAGAAAAACAAGATCAACGAATCGTTGTTTATTCAGATATGCAATCTTCATAACGGATATTATCTGGATCACTCCATTGAATATCAAAATGAAGATCTTTTCACAATTATCAAATACTTACAAAACAGCCACTTATACTATACTCAGGAGAAGTATCCGGAAATTCTTTCGGATATCAAGAAGCTTCACGATATTAGCAAATTAGATATTTTAAAAATCATCGAGCAGTATTTTGAGGAGTATTTTAATGAAGTAAGGGACCACATGAGGTATGAAGATCGTATTGCATTTCCCTATTTTAAAAATCTGATTTTAGAGAACAAAAATACTGAAAGTGATTATTCTTCAACCACTTATAGAGAACATCACACGGATATTGAATCTAAACTGGATGCTTTAAAAGAGTTGTTTATTGAACATATCCATTTTCAAGGTCCTAATCATTTAAGACGTAAGATTTTAAGTGATATTTACGAATTAGAATTCGAACTTTATATTCATTCCAGTATTGAAGATTTAATTCTGATTCCTCTAGTTGATCAGATAGAAAAGGGGGTATAAATGGAGAAGAAAAGAAAAAACTTAGCTATTGTTGAGAATGCCCCTATCATCAGTGAAGGGATTCAGAATTTGCTACAGAAATCACATCTTTTCATCAAGTCCATTTGGATTAAAGATGTTGAAAATCTCCATTTCCATGTGGATCGGTTAAAAATTGACATCATTTTAATCAACCCAACTTGTATTTTAAATAAAGTCAAATATTTTTCTCAGATCAAGAATAACTTTCCACACATCAAGTGGATTGCGCTCACTTATAGTATTTTAGATAAAGAGATCCAATCCTTTTTTGACGAAGTGATTCCGATCAATGACAGCTACGACTCCATTACGAGAAAAATTGATTACTTCCTAGCCAATTCAGAAATTGAAGGAGTTCATGCTTTAACGGAACGGGAGCAAAATGTATTAAAAGAGATCATCAAAGGGCATTCCAACAAGGAGATCGCTGACATTTTAAACATCAGCATCCACACCGTGATGAGTCATCGTAAAAACATCTACCAAAAAACAGATATCAAGAGCCAGGCCGGATTAACGGTGTATGCGCTTACGCACAATATAGTTTCGATAGAATCTCTATAAGTGACGGACTACGGACTACAGGCCACGGACTACAGACTACGGACTACAGACTACGGACTGACTGTTGTCTGTAGTCTTAGTTACTCCCTTTCATCAATGCAATGAATGGATTGAAGTAATAGTCTGATTTGGCAACGACACCTGCAAGTCCTTTTCCACCGGTTTTGGAACGTTTGATGGCACCAAACATCCCTTTTTCAAGTGCTTCAAAAAGACCCTCTTTCACCATATTATCTAGAAGCTCATGGGCATCATTCAACACTTTTGAAGCTCTGGTTTTGATGATTCCGTTCTCTTTGAATTCCACTTCATCTCCAATATTTTTCATATTGTTGAAGATATATTTTGCATTTTCGATAGCCAAATAACGATCAGACATAAATGGCGTATGGATCGCTTCAGTGATCATCCCCAAAAGTTGTAATCCTTGACCTGTCCAGATGGCAATTTGGTTGAATAATGCATCCTGAATCTGACCACGGAAGATATTTCCGGTCATGAATTTTGTTGGAGGCATATATTTCAAAGGTGCATTAGGAAATATTTCGCGAGTCATTTGTGCTTGTGCCAATTCGTAAAGGAAACCGTTTTCCATTTCAGGATCCATTTCGAAAGCGTGTCCCAATCCCATCTGTTCTTCAGGGATACCGGCCAATGCAGCTAATTGTTCATTGATCAAATCGGAAGCCAAAACGGTATGAGCTTCATCAAAGGCATCAGCAGTGGTTAAGTAATTATCCTCACCGGTATTGATGATTACTCCGGCAAAACCATTGATTACTCTAGAGAAATATTGATCAATTAAAGTTCTTTGAGGATTGATATCTCTGAAAAGGATTCCGTAAAGGGCATCATTTAACATCACATCCAAACGTTCCAAAGCTCCCATCGCAGCGATTTCAGGCATACAAAGTCCTGAGCAATAGTTACATAAACGGATATATCTACCCACTTCTTCACCCACTTCATCCAATGCTTTTCTCATGATTTTAAAGTTCTCCTGAGTGGCATAGGTACCGCCAAAACCTTCTGTAGTAGCGCCATAAGGAACATAATCCAACAAACTTTGACCGGTAGTACGGATCACCGCAATAATATCAGCCCCCTGACGAGCAGCAGCTTGAGCCTGGATCACATCTTCAAAGATATTTCCGGTAGCTACAATCACATAAATGTAAGGTTTTGGTCCTTCACCGATGGTATTCAAATACTCGTTTCTGCGGGCTACATTACCTTTGATTCTAGTGATTGCTGCATCAATATAGGGTTGAATTGCATTTTTCACTTCATTGATGGGGTGAGCAGGAAGTTTGGTAATAGAAAGCTCGTTAGCAGCGATTTTCTCAGCAATCTGTTGAGGAGTCAAACCGGTTTCAAGGATCGCATTACCGATGTAATACAATACTCCTTGTCCGAGTAGGCCTTGATCATGAATCTCGTTCACAACAACATTAGGAAGTGGCACATCATTTTGATCAACACCATCAATACCGATCAAACGACATAAAGTACGTTCAACAGCGACAGTTGAGTATTTTTCAACAAATTTTTGTACATCCAATGCGATCTCTTTAGCTAAATTCTTAGCAGAATCCACTTTATTAAAATCTAGTCCTAACTTACTGTTTCTCATTCTATTATAATTTTAATCATTTATCAAAAAAGTCCATTCAAGAACCAAATAACAGCTCTTGGAATTGGGATGCGAAAATACAGAAAAAA
>DAONEU010000194.1:0-3115 GCA_035403245.1 Bacteroidales bacterium
ATTGATTAAACAGCTGCTGAGTTGTTTTTGTATTCATCAACGATCCCTTTTACGTCATCTGATGCCAAACGACCGTAAACTTTTTCGCCAACCAATACTACTGGTGCTAGTCCGCAAGCACCTACACAACGTAGGGATGCTAATGAGAATAGTCCGTCAGCAGCAGTTTCACCGACACTAAGACCTAATTGGTGTTTGAATTCATCTAAGATTCTTTCAGCACCACGAACATAACAAGCAGTACCCATACAGATTGAAACTGGGAATCTACCTTTTGGGATCATGGTAAAGAAGGAATAGAAAGTTACTACGCCATAAACTTTAGCGGTAGGCACATTTAATTCTTTTGCGATCACTTCTTGAGCTTCAGCAGGAAGGTATCCTAAAAACTCTTGAGTTTTATGCAAAACGTTGATGAGTTCACCGGGTTGATTATTGAAAGATTTGCAAATCTCTTCAATTTTTAATCTGGTTTTTTCACTTATTTGTATTTTTATACTTGACATGATTTCTATCTTTTAATAAATTAACGAATGGGGTTAGTCAACTTTAACTTCGATTACTTTTTGTTTATCGAAATAATGCGTATGCAATAGCTCATGAGATTTATGACCACAAGGTTCACCTAAGAATTCTTTATAGATGGTAACGATGGAAGGATTTTCATGAGATTTACGAATTGGCATTGATCTGTCAGCTTCATAAATAGCTTCCCAACGGGCTTTGATGATATCTGCATTACCATGGTGTAGAGGTTGGCCACCACCATCGATACAACCACCTGGGCAAGCCATCACTTCAATAGCATGGAATTGAGATTCGCCTCTTTCGATTTGTTCCAATAATTTACGTGCGTTGCTTAAACCATGAGCAATTCCGATATTTAATTTCAAACCGTCTACGTCGATAGTTGCTGCTCTAACACCTTCTAAACCACGAAGTTCAGTAAAGTCAATTCTTGGAAGTGGTTTTTTAGTGATCACTTCAACAGCAGTACGGCAAGCAGCTTCGATAACACCACCGGTAGTACCAAAGATCACACCTGCACCTGTAGATTCGCCAAGTGGGCTGTCAAATTGAGCATCTTCCAAAGTATTGAAATCGATATTGGCTTGTTTGATTAAATGAGCTAATTCACGTGTTGTGATTGAATAGTCCACATCCGGATTACCATCAACTTTAAATTCGTCACGGTCACACTCATATTTTTTAGCTAAGCAAGGCATAACAGAAACCACAACCATATCTTCACGTTTCACACCGATTTTGTCAGCAAAATAGGTTTTAGCAACGGCACCAAACATTTGTTGAGGAGATTTTGCAGTCGAAGGGATCTCTTTCAAATTAGGGAATTGGTGTTCGAAGAAGTTAACCCATGCAGGACAGCAAGAGGTTAACAATGGAAGTTTAACAGTTTTGTCACCATTTAAGTGTCTGGTTAAACGATCGATTAATTCAGTACCCTCTTCCATGATGGTAAGGTCGGCACTCCAATCGGTATCGAATACGTAGTCAAAACCTAATTGTTTCAAAGCAGCAGTAAGTTTACCAGTCACGATAGTACCCGGTTTCATACCGAATTCTTCGCCGATAGCAACACGAACAGCAGGAGCCACTTGAACCACAACGGTTTTCTTTTCATTAGCGATAGCGCGGATCACTTTAGGAGTGCTATCCATTTCAACCAAAGCACCAACTGGACAAACTGCTACACATTGGCCACAGAAAGTACAAGGTGAGTGGTGCATTTTTTGGTTAAAAGCAGTAGAAACTACTGCAGGGAAACCTCTTTCAATAGCTGAAAGAGCGCCTACGGTTTGGAAATCGTTACAAACGGTTTCACAACGGCGGCACATGATACATTTATTGTTATCGCGAATGATAGAAGTAGATGTTTCTATTTGATATTGAGACATTTCGCCTTTGAAAGGGATTTCACGAACACCAAATCTTATAGAAAGATCTTGAAGTTCGCAGCTTCCACTTTTTGCACACACCAAACAATCGAATGGGTGGTCACTCAAAATAAGTTCAAGAACGGTTCTTCTTGAGTTATAAACTCTAACTGAGTTAGTTTTAACAACCATACCTTCATATACTTCAGTTACGCAGGCAGGAGCTAAATTTTTACGACCTTCTACTTCCACAACACAAATACGACATCCACCTGGTTTATTATGAATGTTCATCCCTTCGAGTTCAAAATGACAAAGAGTTGGGATATGTATACCTGTAGAAGTTGCCGCCTTTAAGATAGTTGTACCTTTAGGTACAATAACTTCTCTATTATCTATGATTAATTTTACTTGATCCATTATATCTTACCTTTCTATTTAATAAAAATTGCGTTAAATTTACATTTTTCGTAACAAGCACCGCATTTAATACATGTTTCTTGGTTGATTTCGTGAGCCATTTTCTTTTCTCCTTTAATCGCACCAACTGGACAAACGCGAGCACAAGCTGTACAGCCGATACAAGCATCTGGTTCAATAACATATTGTTTTAATGCTTTACATTGACCGGCAGGACATTTTTTATCTGTTACGTGGGCAACGTATTCATCCCAGAAATTATCCAAAGTAGAAAGAACCGGGTTTGGAGAAGTTTGACCAAGACCACAAAGAGCCGTATCTTTAATTACTTTACTTAAGTTTTTCAAAAGATCCAGATCCTCTAAAGTACCTTTACCTTCGGTAATTTTCTCTAGGATTTCATATAATCTCTTATTTCCAATTCTACAAGGGGAACATTTTCCGCAAGATTCTTCAACGGTAAAGTCTAAGTAGAATTTAGCAACAGAAACCATACAGTCATCTTCATCCATTACGATCATACCACCTGAACCCATCATAGAGCCTGCAGAGATAAGGTTATCGTAATCGATAGGAGTGTCTAAGAATTTTTCAGTTAAGCAACCACCTGAAGGGCCACCGGTTTGAACGGCTTTAAATTTTTTACCATCTTTAATACCGCCTCCGATTTCGTAAATAACTTCACGAAGGGTGATTCCCATAGGAACTTCGATAAGACCTACGTTGTTGATTTTTCCGGCTAAAGCGAAAACTTTAGTTCCTTTAGATTTTTCAGTACCGATGGAGGAGAACCATTCCCA
>DAONEU010000195.1:0-3060 GCA_035403245.1 Bacteroidales bacterium
ATTTTTTGTATATTTGCACCCTTAAAAAATAAAAAGTGACTATGAAAAAATTAGTATTTATCAGCTTAGTTGCAATCTTTGCAACAACAATTTTTAACGCAAATTCTCAAGAAATGACACAAGAACAAAAAATTAGCTACGCACTTGGCGCTAATGTGGGTGAAAGCTTTAAAACAAACGGAATTACGATCGATTTTAATGCCTTTAAAGATGGATTTTTAGCAGGTATGGAAGGTAAAAATCAATTTACCCCTGACCAAATGAATGCCATTTTCCAAGAATTAAACCAAATGATTCAATCAAAACAAAATGCCGGCTCTGAAGAAGAAAAAGCTAAAGGTCAAAAGTTTTTAGACGAAAACAAAACCAAGGATGGTGTTGTTACCCTTCCTTCCGGTTTACAATACAAAGTGATCACCATGGGTACAGGTGCTAAACCACTTGCTACCGATGTAGTAAAAGTTCATTACCATGGAACTACTATCGATGGTACCGTTTTTGACTCTTCCGTTCAAAGAGGTGAACCTATCTCTTTCGCTCTTAATCAAGTGATTCCGGGTTGGACTGAAGGCGTTCAATTGATGCCTGTTGGTTCTAAATTTATGTTCTTCATCCCATCTAACCTAGCTTATGGCGATCAAGGTGCAGGTGGTGTTATTAAACCGGGCTCAACCCTTATCTTTGAAGTTGAACTTCTAGGAATTGAAACAAAATAAAGAATTTTATATTTCTTTTTTAAATAAAAAAGCTACTATTTTTTAGTAGCTTTTTTTTTATTTTTTCCTTTATTATTCAAAAAAATAATGCATCTTTGCATTACAAAAATCAAACACAATGAAAGATCCTAAAAACTCTAATCTCGGAAATAAAATCATTGAAGCACTCTCTTTAAATAACAAAGAGAAGTTGAATTATAAACAAATCGCCTCCAAAGTTGGAATTTTTGACCAAAAGGGTAGAGGTGTGGTTCAAAAAATTATTCTAGATTTCCTGGATGCCAAAATTCTACTGACTGTTGGAAAAGGAAAATATAAACTGAATCCAAAATACTTAACTCAAGAAACAACCGGTAATAATTTCGTGATCGGCAAAATCCAGATCAACAGATCCGGAACGGCTTTTGTCGTGACAGAACGTAAGGATGATGACGATATCTTTATCGCTGAAGCAAACCTGAGCAACGCCCTCCATTCCGATATCGTGAAAGTGATGGTTTTTCCTGCTCGTCAGAATAGAAAACCGGAAGGACAAGTCGTGGAGATCATCGAGAGATCGAAGAAACAATTGGTCGGAACCATCCAGATCAATCGCGGACTAGCTTTCTTTGTTCCCGATACTCTCGCCTTCAGACGAGATATTCTTATTCCCGGCCGACTCCTCAATGGGGCAAAATCGGGGGAGAAAGTTGTGATTGCCATCGTTGACTGGGAAGCCGGAACACGCAATCCTATCGGAAAAGTGATCCATATCTTGGGTAATCCCGGTGATAATGAAGTGGAAATGAACTCCATTCTCGCTGAGTTTGACTTCCCGCTTAAATTTCCTGATAACGTTTTGAAAGAATGCGAAAAAATCAGCCTTACCATCCCTGAAGAAGAGATCAAAAATCGCCGCGATTTTAGAAATATAACTACTTTCACCATTGACCCCGAAGATGCCAAAGACTTTGACGATGCCATCTCATACGAAAAGCTTGAAAATGGACTCCATCGTGTTGGAGTGCATATTGCCGATGTTTCCTACTATGTTCGTAACAATACACCTATCGATAATGAAGCTTATTTGAGAGGCACATCTGTCTATCTTGTGGACAGAACCATCCCTATGCTTCCGGAGATCTTATCTAATCAACTCTGCTCGCTCAGACCAAACGAAGATAAATTGTGCTACAGCGCCGTTTTTGACCTTGATGATCAAGCTAAAGTGCATCACGAATGGTTTGGAAGAACTGTGATTAATTCAGACAGAAGATTTAACTACGATGAAGCTCAAACGATCATTGAAACAGGTAAAGGGGATTATGCTGAAACCGTTTTGCAAATCCATGAACTATCACAACTACTTAGAAAAGAGCGGTTTCTTAATCATGCCATCAACTTCGATACCGAAGAGGTGCGCTTTAAACTTGACGAGAACAGCAAACCGATCGGTGTTTATTTGAAAGTACAAAGAGAAGCCAACTTCCTGATTGAGGAGATGATGCTTCTGGCGAATAAAAAAGTGGCAGAAAAGATCGGAAAAAGAACAGCTAAAAATAAAGAGATCAAGACCTTTATCTATCGGATCCATGATGAGCCGATCAATGATAGGGTAGAACAATTCAAGAGTTTTGTATCTAAGTTGGGGTTCGAACTCCATTCCGGTTCTCGTAAGCAATTCACCGACTCCCTTAATCAGATGTTCGAGAAAGCGAAAGACAAAAACGAGTATAATCTCCTAGGGCAGCTTTCAATCCGGATGATGGCACGGGCGATCTATTCGACAGAAAATATTGGCCATTACGGGTTGGCATTCCCATTCTATACCCATTTTACATCTCCCATCCGTAGGTATCCTGATCTTATGGTGCATCGCTTGTTAGAGGCCTATTTAAACAATGAACCATCGGTAAAACAGAACGAATATGACGATTACTGTAAGCATTGTTCGTTGATGGAACAGAAAGCAACCGAAGCAGAACGGGCATCTGTTAAATACAAACAAGCTGAGTATCTGGCTGACAAAATCGGGCAGGTGTTCGAAGCCACTGTCAGTGGTATTGCCAAGTGGGGTGTTTTCGCTGAACTCAAAGAGTCCAAATGCGAAGGCTTGATCCCTATGAAAAACTTCACTGACGACTTCTACTACATCGACGAAGACAACTATACCCTAATCGGCCTCCATCACGGCAACAACATCCGCTTCGGAGACACGATTAAAGTCAAGGTGATGGAAGTGGACTTGCAAAGAAAGAGTATGACGTTTGGGATTTGCTGATCGCTTAAATGGCACACTGATGACACTGATTAAACAGATGACCGCAGATTTTTTAAATTTGAATGCGTTAGGGATGTGGAGGGC
>DAONEU010000196.1:0-3030 GCA_035403245.1 Bacteroidales bacterium
GATGGCTGACTACAAAGAGGATAGTATTATTACACTGGATTGGGACGAGCATATCAGGATGCGTCCCGGAATGTATATCGGAAAATTAGGGGATGGATCATCCCATGATGACGGTATCTATGTGCTTCTAAAAGAGGTACTTGACAACTCCATAGATGAATTTATGAGAGGGTTCGGAAAAACTATTGAAGTATCCATTAAGGAACACAAAGTGACGATCCGTGACTATGGAAGAGGGATTCCGTTGAAGAGTGTTGTGGATTGTGTGTCCAAAATCAATACCGGTGGAAAATTTAATGAGAGCAGTGCTTATGAGACCGCAATTGGGATGAACGGTGTTGGTGTTAAAGCGGTAAATGCACTTTCTTCTAAATTTGTTGTCCAAAGCTGGGTTGATAAAAAAACCAAAAAAGCAGAATTTTCTTGTGGCAAAAAAGTTTCTGAAACCAATATTGAGGCATCTGAAGACCCAAACGGAACATTGGTCTCATTTGTTCCCGATAATTCCCTTTTCGAAAATTTCAACTGGTACACCGAATATATTGAGGTGATGATGTGGAATTATGTCTACTTGAATCGTGGACTGACCATCAATTTTAACGGAAAAAAATATTTTTCTAAAAACGGGTTGTTGGATCTCCTCAACAACAACGTTGAAGGGGAAATGCTTTATCCACCTATCCATCTCAAAGATGATGATTTTGAATTTGCGATTGTGCATACAACACGTCGGTATGGTGAAGAATACCATTCTTTTGTTAACAGTCAGAATACAACTCAAGGGGGAACCCATCAACAAGCATTTAGAGAGGCTATTGTGAAAACCATTCGTGATTTTTATAAAAAAGATTATGATCCTAGTGATATTAGGAACTCGATCGTAGCTGCTCTTTCTATTAAAGTTAAAAATGCGATTTTTGAATCTCAGACAAAAACCAAATTAGGATCTCAACACATGACCCCTGGCGGTCAAACGATCAGGAACTATATCAATGATATTGTGGGTCGGTTGTTGGATAAATATCTTCACATGAATCCTACCGTAGCAGATGCTATTCAAAAGAAAATTGTGGAGTCTGAAAAAGAGCGGAAAGAGATTGCCAATATCAAAAAAACTTCCAAAGAGATTCAAAAGAAAGTGAGTTTGCATAACACCAAACTTCGCGATTGCAGAATTCACTTTAATACGAACGATCCTAAAAGACTCGATTCCACTATTTTTATCACTGAGGGGGATTCAGCATCCGGATCTATTACACAATCAAGAGATGCGCAAACTCAAGCTGTTTTTAGTTTAAGGGGTAAACCTCAGAATACTTTCAAAAAAACGAAGAGAGTTATTTATGAAAATGAGGAATTTAGTCTATTACAAGCAGCTCTGAATATTGAAGATGGAATTGAAGGATTGCGTTTCAACAATATCGTGTTTGCAACCGATGCCGATGTGGATGGAATGCATATCCGATTGTTGTTGTTGACCTTCTTCTTAAAATATTTCCCTGATGTGGTGAAAACCGGACATGTATATATTTTACAAACCCCATTATTCAGAGTAAGAAATAAACAAAAAACATTTTATTGTTACTCTGATGAAGAGCGACTCAATGCCATCAAAGCTTTAGGAAATAAACCTGAAATCACCCGTTTTAAAGGGTTAGGTGAGATCTCCCCTTCTGAATTTAAAGGATTCATCGGCAAATCGATTCGATTAGAGCCTGTGGTATTAGAGAAGGGTACTAATGTTGAAAAGTTGTTAGAATTTTACATGGGTGACAATAATCCTGCACGTCAACAGTTCATCATTGAACAACTTCGTGAAGAGATAGATGAGGCAAATGAATAAAAAAATAATCATGAAAATTAAAGAAGTTATTGATCATTTAGAACGCAAGTTTCCATTATACTGGCAAGAGGACTTTGACAATTGCGGTATTCAGTGTGGAGATAAAGAAAGAGAGATTACAGGGGTAATGGTTTGTTTCGATATAAGTGAAAAAGTGATTGATGAAGCAATCATGAAAAATTGCAACATGGTGATTTCACACCATCCGATTATTTACAAAACCGGATTAAAAAAAGTGGAACCTATCAATCGTGTTGGGAAAGTGATCTGTAAAGCAATAGAAAATAAAATTCTACTTTATTCTATGCACACCAATATGGACAGTGGAATCAATGGCGGAAATGTTCTTTTTGCAGAAAAGTTAGGGCTTCAAAACCTGCAAGTTTTAGCACCCAAAACAGATATGTTTCGTAAATTGGTTGTTTTTGTTCCTCAAAACAGCACTTCAATATTAAAACAGGCACTTTTTGATGCGGGCGCCGGAGAGATGGGTAATTACCAACATTGCAGCTTTACTACTTCAGGAACCGGTAGTTTTTTCCCAAATGAAGGGGCAAATCCAACTATTGGAACCGTCGGCAACGACACTTTTGTTGAAGAAGAACGTTTGGAAATGATTTTTCCTGTTTCACTTCAAAAAAATGTGATCAAAGCATTGTTTCAGTTCCATCCTTATGAAGAACCTGCTTTTGATATCTTCAAAATTGAAAACCCCGATTTCCATATCGGATTAGGGAGAATAGGAACACTAAAAGAACCCATGGAGTTAATCGATTTTCTAAAATTTGCAAAGCAACAATTGCAATTAGAAGTAGTAAAATATTCCGGAAATATCAATAGAAAAATTAATAAAGTAGCTGTTTGTGGCGGAGGTGGTGCCTCCTATGTTGGAGATGCTTTAGCGATGGGAGCAGACATTTATCTCACAGGGGATATTAAGTACCATGACTTTTTTATTCCTGAAAATCGGATGGTAGTTGCTGACATTGGACACTTCGAAGGAGAAAATTTTATAAGAGAAATTATATATAACGAGATAAACAAAATTTTTACTAATTTTGCAAGCTATATTTCTGAGGATGAGAAATTAGGGATTAATTGGATTTAAAAAAAGGAATTACAATCAAACAATACGATACTATGGCTAAGAAAAAAGCTGAGGAAATCACTGAAAATGTGAATGTTAA
>DAONEU010000197.1:0-3027 GCA_035403245.1 Bacteroidales bacterium
GTGCCGTTTTCAGTGGCATACTCACGTCTTAATGATGCAGAGATGTAGCGCTTTGCTTCCTCTTCATTTAAATTCTCTTCTGCAATTAATGCTTCCGCTTCTGCCTTTTGCTTGCTTTGCGCGTAAGCGAAAAATGAATCCATTACTATGGACTTATCCTGTAGCGTGTCTAGCTCTGTTTCATTGATGAAGTCAACAACCAGACTCTCTTTTGCCCTGTTGCCGACACTTGCACGGATTACCCTACGTATTTCTGCTATTAATGCCTCTTTGTCTTTTGTTTTTTGGTTGTGTTCAAAGATCAATTCCAGAATGTAATCCAGGTTGATCTCTTGTGATTTGAGTAAGTCGATCTCAAACACAACATCATCCCAATCCAGTTTTGATTCTTCCGATTCTTTGCCGTATCTTTCCCGCCTTAACCAATCCCGAATATCATTGTAGGTGGATCGATAATCCTGAACCGTCCGTTCCTTGAGCATCTCTATCTTTTGCATAGAGTCTAACTCCTCATCGGTTACAAAATGGGTGTTTTTAAATTCCTCAACGGCGTTAGGATCCTGTATATCTAATGTTTGGTATGCTTTGAGCTTGTTGAATTCATCGTAATTCAGCAGAATATTCTCAACGCGTAAATACTCTCCGAATAGTTTGATGAACTCTTTCTTATCTCTTTCAGTTACGATGGCATCCGGAATAGGAAATCTTTCCTGTAACTCCCTGACCACTTCCACATAACCTCTGCGTGCTTCTCCCGTAATAATATCTGTGAAGCCCTCTAAATACTCTTTGTAGCTCTTTTCAAGTACAACGTTCTTGGTATTGCTATCCCCGAATAGGGTGATGGCATCAATGGTCGCGGTTTCTAAATCTCTAAAAGTGATAATATTTCCAAAGGTTTTGGTGGCATCATAAATCCGGTTGGTGCGTGAAAAGGCCTGAATTAAGCCATGATACCGTAGATTCTTATCTACAAATAATGTATTCAAAGTGGGAGCATCAAAACCGGTCAAAAACATACCCACAACAATAATCAGATCAATATCTTTGTTTTTGACCCTTTTGGCTAAGTCGCGGTAGTAGTCCTGAAAGCCGTTTCCATCAATGCCACAATTCATTTTGAACAGGTCGTTGTAGTCTTGGATCGCTTTGCTTAGAAACTCTTTGGCACTGCTATCCATCGCGGAAGGTTCAAAGTTCTCATCCACGATGTCACCGATGGCACTCTGCTCTTCATTGGCAGCGTAGGAGAAGATAGTCGCAATCTTTAAAGGCTTTTCACTCTCTTTTTGTAGATTTTTCAGCTCCTCATAATAACATTTGGCGGCATCAACACTGCTGACGGCAAACATGGCATTAAAACCTTTGTCGCTGCCTTGATTTCTATGGGTTTTAATCCTGAAATTGTGTAAGATATATTGAGAAATCTCTTTGATCCGGGCGGGATGGAGCAGCGCCGTTTTGTTTTCTGCTGCACTTAACTTTTTCTCATCCAACTCAGATTCAATATCTTTAAACCGGGGACGAACATCATTGTAGTCCACTTTGAATTTGAGTACTTTTTCATCCCGGATCGCATCGGTGATCACATAAGAGTGTAACTCACGACCGAATACCGTGGCTGTAGTTTCTGAGCCCAAAGCATTCTGTGGGAAAATGGGTGTTCCGGTAAACCCGAATTGATAATATTTTTTAAATTTCTTATGGAGGTTCTTTTGCGCTTCCCCAAACTGAGAACGGTGTGCTTCATCAAAAATGAAAACCACCTGTTTTTGATATATTGCCAGATCATTTTCACTTTTCAAAAGGTTATTCAGTTTCTGAATCGTGGTTACGATGATCTTATTATCATCCTTTTCAATATTTCGCTTTAAGCCTGCGGTACTTTCTGAACCATTTACGCTATCGGGAGAGAACCGTTGGTACTCCTTCATCGTTTGGAAGTCCAGATCTTTACGGTCCACGACAAAGAACACCTTATCAATAAAATCGAGTTGTGTTGCTAATCGCGCTGCTTTGAAGCTGGTGAGTGTTTTACCGGAACCGGTCGTATGCCAGATATAACCGCCCCCTTCGTTGGTTGACCATTTCTTAGCCAGATAGGAACTTTCAATTTTCCACAACATCCTTTCTGTTGCTGCAATCTGGTAGGGTCGCATGATGAGTAAGGTATCGCTGGTATCAAAAACCGAATAGGTCAATAACACTTTTAAAAGGGTCCGTTTCTCAAAAAAGGTTGCCGTAAAATCTTTCAGATCTTTAATTAATGTATTATCAGCCTTTGCCCAGTTCATAGTAAAGTCGAAGCTGTTTTTATTACGCTCAACGGTGTTCGCAAAATAGCGGCTATCGGTACCGTTGGAGATCACAAAGATCTGAACATATTTATAGAGTGAGTTTTGAGTATTCAAACTCTCTTTGGTATAACGATGAACCTGATTAAACGCTTCCCGGATCGCCACACCCCGTTTTTTCAACTCCACCTGAACCAATGGCAATCCATTCACCAAAATGGTAACATCGTAGCGATTGGCATGTTTCCCTTTCTGTTCAAACTGAGAGATCACCTGCACTTTATTCCGGATCACATTCTTTTTATCCACCAGATAGATGTTTTGGATATGACCATCATCAAACACGAAATCGTAGATATAGTTATCGTGGATTTTTCTGGTTTTCTCCACCAGATTATCCCCCGGTTTATCCAGATACTCCTCCACAAACCGCGACCACTCCGCATCCGTAAACACCACATTATTCAGCGACTGCAGTTGCACTCTCACATTTGCCAACATGGTTTCCAGTGTATTCAGGGTCACCGGATTTTCGTATCCCTGATTGATCAGATCCTGAATAAATTCCCGTTCCAGTGAAGCTTCCGATTGATAGGCGTTAGAAGCCTCATGCATTTCGATATACTTGATATATTTTTCAAGAACTATGAAATTGTTTGTTTCTGTTATTGGGTTGTATGTTGTCATATTTATTATTTTTAACCACGAAAGGCACGAAAGACACGAAAAAATT
>DAONEU010000198.1:0-3024 GCA_035403245.1 Bacteroidales bacterium
AAGTCATGAGGAGTTGAGATAATGAGGATCTCATTAATCCCTGCTTGCATCAAAGTTGAAATAGGATAATAGATCATCGGTTTATCGTAGATGGGCATCAGTTGTTTACTCATAGCCAACGTAATAGGATGTAAGCGGGTTCCGGATCCTCCGGCTAAAACAATACCTTTCATAAAATGTAATTTTTCGCAAATTTACAAAAAATTGTCTAATGTCTCAAGTCAAATGTCTAAAGTCATGAATATACAATATAAAGTATCTTTTTATTTTCATATTTATTCAGTTTTGAATTATAATGTGGAAATTTATCCGTTATTTTTTTAAAATTTACCTTAGATGATTTATAATTGACTTTAGACTTTGGACTTTGGACTTTGGACTTTTTTTCGTATTTTTGTAGCTTGTTTTTTATAAAGCTAAAGTTATGAATTTTATTGAAGAAATTATCGAAGAGGATCTAAAAAATGGTAAGAACGGTTCAAAAGTTCACACCCGTTTTCCTCCGGAACCTAATGGTTACCTGCACATTGGCCACGCTAAATCAATCTGTTTGAATTTTGGGTTAGCTCAGAAGTATAATGGCAAATGTAATCTTCGTTTGGATGATACCAATCCAACAAAAGAGGATGTTGAATATGTAGACTCTATCAAAGAGGATATTCAATGGTTAGGATTCCAGTGGGCAGCTGAGTTTTATGCTTCCGATTATTTCGAACAATTATATCAATGGGCTGAATGGTTAATCCAAAATAATTTGGCTTATGTGGATGATTCAACTCAGGAAGAGATCAGTCAAGGTCGTGGAGTACCTACTAAACCGGGTACTGAAAGTCCTTACAGAAATAGATCTGTGGAAGAAAATCTGGACATTTTCCGTAGAATGAAAGCCGGTGAATTTGCTGAAGGTTCAAAAGTGCTTCGCGCTAAAGTGGATATGGCTTCACCTAATATGCACATGAGAGATCCAATTTTATATAGAATCCTTCATGCTGAGCACCACAGAACAGGAAACAAATGGTGTATTTATCCTATGTACGATTACGCACATGGTCAAAGTGACTCTATTGAAGGGATCACACACTCAATTTGTACTTTAGAATTTGAAGTGCACAGACCCTTATACGATTGGTTCTGCGATACTTTAAAAATTCACCACCCACAACAAATTGAATTTGCCAGATTAAACTTGAACTATACCATCATGAGCAAACGTAAATTGATGCAATTGGTTCAAGAGAAATACGTTATGGGATGGGATGATCCACGGATGCCCACCATTTCAGGATTAAGAAGAAGAGGATATTCTCCTGAATCTATCCGCAATTTCGCTGAAACCGTAGGAGTAGCAAAAAGAGAGAATGTGATAGATGTTAACCTGTTGGAATTCTGTGCCCGCGAACATTTAAATAAAGTAGCACATAGAAGAATGGCTGTTTTGGATCCTGTGAAATTAATTATCGACAACTATCCTGATGGTGAAGCAGAGATCCTGAACGCTGGGAATAATCCTGAAGATCCTGAAGCTGGAACAAGACCCATTCCATTTACCAAAGAACTTTGGATTGAGCGGGCTGACTTTAGAGAGGACGCTGATAAAAAATTCTATAGATTAACCATTGGCGGTGAAGTTAGATTAAAATATGCCTATATCATCAAATGTACTCATATCGTAAAAGATCATGAGGGGAATATTACTGAAATCCATGCTACTTATGATCCTGAAACCAAAAGCGGAATGGATCTAAGCAATCGTAAAGTTAAAGCCACTATTCATTGGCTTTCTACAAAACATGCTCAAGAGGCTGAAGTCAGATTGTTTGATAAATTATTTACTGTTCCTGAACCAGATAATACTGAAGAGGGTAAAACATTCTTAGATTACATCAACCCAAATTCCTTGGTTGTCATTAAAGGTTTTGTGGAAGAATCTATGTCAATCGAAAATAAGGAAAAATATTATCAGTTTGAAAGAACCGGTTACTTCTGTATCGATAAAGATTCCAGCGATTCTCAACTCATTTTTAATAAAACAGTAGGTTTGAAAAGTTAATCATGCACTGTATTTCCGATTATGATGTCAAGGTCCTGATGGCTTTAAATGAAAGCTTAAAAGGAGATAGTAAGTTTACAGATTTTTTAATGAACAATGGATTCCCTGAACTGGCGGCTTTTTCAGCAGCGGTTCATTCCAATACCGATGCATTACATTGGTTATTGAATAACGGATTTCCTGAATTTGCAATTTTGAGTAATGCTATTGATGGGGAAGAGAATGCCATCCTATGGCTGGAAAAATATAAATGCCACTTAATGTCTCTCTTTGCGGCGGCTTGCCGCAAAGAGGACGAGGCAATTAAGTGGTTTGTTGATAATAAATTGGATATTTTTATCTTTCTGGTGAGAACGATCCAACAACAGTTGTTATATCAATCATGGGATGCTTCAGATCCACATAGATTCAGAAGAACTTAATTATCTGATAAATTTGAGTAACTCATCTTTAGAAGATTGGAATGAAAAGGCATCAGTTACCTGATAGTAATTGTTTTTATCTGAACAATACTGATAAGCATATTTTGCAAATTCCAGTTTGTTACTTTCAAAAGAGAATAATCTCACAATTTGTACAATTTGAGCGGTACACATTCTGTTTCTGGAAACAATTTGTTTGGCTTTGCTTAATTTGCCCGATTCAAAAGAATCGCTTCTAATCGAATTTAAAGCATTATTGAAATCATTTTGGTTCATACATGGACCGTTTCCATTATTATTCCCATGGTTGTTATTGCCTTGATTGTTATTTCCATGGTTATTGTTATTATTCCCCTGATGATTTCCATAATTACCATTACCGGGATAGTTTCCGTTCCCTTGATTATTTCCATTGTAGTTTGGATGACAATCATCAGGAATGTTGGTGAAATTGTACTTTTTTCCACTATTTCCCCAATAATTTCCATAATTCCCAAAACCAGGGTATAAGTAAGAATAATAGTCGTTATAAAAACTATAATTAGGTACAAT
>DAONEU010000199.1:0-3020 GCA_035403245.1 Bacteroidales bacterium
GAAACAATCACTGAAAAAGGTAAAAACCCAATCATCATTTTAAAAGGTATCGATAAACAATTAATCGGACAAATCGCTAATAAGATCAGATCTTATAGAAAACCAGAACCTTACAAAGGAAAAGGTATCAGATTCGTTGGAGAAATCGTTAGAAAGAAAGCCGGTAAATCAGCAGAAAAATAACATTGTAAATTTTAGGAAATGGCTTATAATAAGAAAGAATTTAGAAGAAATAGGATTAAAATGAGAGTCCGTAAACATGTTCACGGATCTCCAGAACGTCCAAGATTGTCCGTTTACAGAAGTAATCGCGATATCTATGCTCAAATTATTGATGATGCTGCCGGTGTAACTTTAGTTTCCGCTTCATCTAGAATCGCTGAAATCAATGACCAAAAAATTACAAAAATCGAAAAATCTGCTCTAGTTGGAAGACTTCTTGCTCAAAAAGCAATCGAAGTAGGTGTTACCGCAGTGGTTTTCGACCGTAACGGTTATTTATATCATGGTAGAGTTAAATCTTTAGCAGATGCTGCTAGAGAAGGTGGTTTAATGTTCTAATAAGGAGAGTTTATGTCAAATAAAAGTTTAAAAAGAATTAAAGCAACAGATATCGAACTAAAAGATAGGTTAGTTGCAGTTAATAGAGTGACTAAAGTTACCAAAGGGGGACGTACTTTTAGCTTCTCAGCTATCGTTGTCGTTGGTAATGAAAATGGAATCGTTGGTTTCGGTTTAGGTAAAGCAAAAGAAGTTTCTGCAGCTATCGCTAAAGGAATCGATGACGCTAAGAAAAACTTAATCCGCGTTTCTATCCTTAAAGGTACTATACCTCATGCACAAGAAGGTAGATATAGTGGCTCATTAGTGTTCATGAAACCAGCTGCTCCCGGTACCGGTATTATCGCCGGCGGTGCAATGCGTGCAGTTCTTGAAACAGTAGGTATCCACAACGTGTTGGCAAAATCTAAAGGATCATCAAACCCACACTCCGTAGTTAAAGCAACTGTTCACGCGCTTTCTCAAATGAGAGACGCTTACGCTGTAGCACAAGTACGTGGTATATCTCTTGATAAAGTATTTAATGGATAATTAAATAATACTTGGTTTAAATGTTGAAAACCCTGTAATGAAAATTACAGGGTTTTTTGTTGTTGCCTAAGGCACAAGGCACAAGGTTCAAGTTCTTGTAATTAAATTTACATTTAATCCTTAATACATCTGCAGCTATTCATTACATCCTTGCTACAGTCGTACTGATGAATGGCATACTTGGTTTGTGAATTGAGTTGTATGATTCTTGCACTTTCACCATTCTCTGTAGCACTCCAAAACATTGTTGCATTTAAATAATGTGCTACCATTCCCATACTTGACCAACCACCACCGTGTGCGTTAAAACCACTTGCATTACTGTTTAATGTAGTACTATTCCAATAAGTTGAATTGACAGATTTCATCTTCATCCCTGCAATTGAATCACCTCCCAAACCGGTAAATAAGGTTCTATACTCCTCTAATGTTGGTACATGCCATCCATTAGGACACGCTCCCTGTGCAGTCCCATGTGTGAAAGCATCCCATGTATATAATAATCCTAAAGAATCTAAAGTTGTTGGGTCTTCATTACAAAATACATATGATTGTGTATCAATACTAGATCCGTCAGCATACTTCTTCGTTTTTAAATTCTGCATCATCCATTCTTGCTCAATAACTGTTTTACTGGTTGAGCCAACTTTAATAATAATAGTTTTGTAAGTGTTCCCCTCAATGTCAGTTACACCAGCACCCATTCGATATAAAGAGGTTACAGGATCAGGATCCGGTATTGGATCTGTAGTATTATCATCACAGGATAATAACAAGAAAATTAAACTTAACATAATAAAATAATTGATTTTCATAACTTTGAATAATTTAAATAATAATGAGTGTTACATTTAAAACTTTATGTTTAATGCAACAAAAATAATTGATCATTATATAAATTGCAAATTTTTATTGTAAACATTTATATAAATTAACAACAAAAGATAAAGTGCCAGTTATGAATGATTAATCAGGTTAAAATAGCTGTATCATAATTATTTTTTGAAATGATCAAACAGAATACACATCAATTCTTCTTTGTTTATAGGTTTTGAAATATATGCATTACATCCGGCTTCAATAGCCTTTTCACGAGATCCGGATAATCCAAATGCCGTTTGTGCCACAATAAATACTTTTTTGTTAAATTCCCTGATTTTTCGTGTTGCTTCATATCCTCCTAATTCAGGTAATCTTATATCCATTAAAATTAAATCAATATCAAGATCTTTTTTACATGCTTCAATAGCCTCAGCACCGGTTCTGGCTCTGATGATCTCTCTACTGAAAAGTTTGACTGTTTCACTTAATAAAAGTTCAGATACTTCATCATCTTCAACAATTAGAATTTTTAATTTAAAATCAATAGACTTCAAAACGGAAGATTCTAATTTGCTTATATTTTTTTTGCTTTTAAAATCTGACTGATATGGTAGTGTAAAATAAAAAGTTGATCCTAATCCTAGTGTACTCTCTACCCAAATGTTACCGCCCAACATTTCAACATATGCCTTTGTAATTGATAATCCTAATCCAGCTCCCTGATTAGCTTTTGTATCTGAAATATCAGCTTGAATAAATCTTTCAAAGATTGCCTGTGTTCGATCCGGAGAGATTCCAATTCCGGTATCTTTAACAAAAAATTGGAAATAACTCGAATCTCCAATGGTTTCAATTATCTCATATCCAAACTCAATAGATCCTTTTTCAGTATATTTTACACTGTTTTTAACTAGATTGGTTAGAATGGCATATACTTTTTCACGGTCAGTGTTTAAAACTGCTTTTTGATTAGATAATGGAGTGAATTTGAATAAAGTTAATCCTTTCGATTCTATCTCAGGTTTAAAAAAAGTATAAATATATTCAATTTGTTCATTAATATTGGTTTCAGTGATATTAAGTTTCATTAATCCTGCTTCAATTTT
>DAONEU010000200.1:0-2978 GCA_035403245.1 Bacteroidales bacterium
AGAATATTGGCTAAAATGACAGCTGCTAACCCACAAAATCCCAGAAATGGACTAATAAAAGTAACCAGAATGATAATTATGGCTAATGTTTTATTGAGGGAGAAAAAGATCTGAGCATAACTATTCAGTATCGTGTCTCTCCAATACTTGACTTGAGGATTAAGTTGCCATTTCATACATTAAAGATTAAAATGTGCCAGATGTTCAGGCATCCTTTCGTGAGCGTTTATTGTTTCCAAAGATTCGTTATTCCGAATGATATGAGGCATCCCTTGCATGTCAATCATAATCACTTTGGGCCTCATTTGAATAAACTGCATCCATTGGGTCATATTGTAAGCTCCTACGCGATGAACAACTACGTGATCACCTCTGTTCAGCAGTGGCATGTTAATATTTTCTCTGACCACATCAATGTTCATACAAAGTGGCCCGTAAAGAACCATATCCTCGGTTTGACTGGTAAAGTTTTGGGCAGGGGATACTTTATGATCGTACCAGAATGCAGTGAATAAAATATTGATTCCAAAATCAAGTATGGTTGCTCTTCTACCATCACTCAATCTTTTTAAAGCGATAACACTGCCTAAAAGGTAACCGGCGTCATCTATTAAGGCTCTGCCGGTTTCCAGGAAAAGAGTAGGTAGTTGTTCAGGTCTGAATCCATAGTTGAGAATAGTGCTGGTAATCACCTCTGCGTAATCATCAATTGAAGGAATCACATCAGCCCCTTGAAGATAGGATCCACGTAAAGTATTTGCTGTTGCAAAGCCACCACCTAAATCAAGATATTCTAAGGTTTTGTTGTGAACCAACTGAATGTTTTTAATCAAATCACACAATTTGGAGGCAGCCACTGCATAAGATGAGGTGGCCATCATGTATGTTCCAATGTGACAATGAATTCCGGTCATTTCCATCTGAGAATTGGCCATAATTTTATTGATTGCACTCCAGGCGGTTCCATTTTCGTAATTAAATCCAAAACGATCCCACATGGGGAAAACGCCGGTATCCATATTAACTCTTATTGCTACTCTCGCAGTTTTAGATTCCTCTTTTAAAATTTCAGCCAACAAATAAAGCTCATCAAAATGGTCAATATGGATCAAAGAGTTATTTTGGACAGCCACTTTAAGATCTCTGTCTGTTTTATCGGGTCCGTTAAAGATGATTTTATCACCGGGAACCCCATTTTTTAAGGCTTTTTCGTACTCAAAGTAAGAAACCACTTCTGCCCAGGACCCTTCACTATGAAATACATTGCAAACGGCATTGAGATAGTTGGTTTTGTAGCTCCAGGCAAATTGAACCTTAGGATATCTGGTCGTAAATGCGCGAATGGCATTTCTGTAGGTCTCTCTGATGGTTCTTTCTGAAATGACAAAACAAGGGGACCCAAAGTCGGCAATCAGTTTTTTAACCGGAACACCATCAATGTGGGTTACCGGTGTGTTATCTACTCTGGTACCGAATTTATTCATCAATCCGGTATTTAATTTGTTGATAATGGGGCGTTCGTATGATAATTTTTCCATTTTTTTACTTTTTATAATTCACCTAGAGTTGATATTTTTTCAAATTGATCCATGTTTACAATTAAATCGTAGCTATAACGGATAAACATTTTTCCTTTTTCATAGTCGGTAAATGGTGCAACTGACTCACCTAAAGCCATTTTTACCAAAGCTTCAGGATGGTTTTGACCACATCCTACTGCAAGATAGACCCAAGCCGGAAAGCGGGGGTTCATTTCCAAAAGGTAATATTCCCCTTTCTTGTTTTTGATAAATTCCAATTCACAACCACCTTTCCATTTCGAATTTTCAACCACTTTTTGAGAAATATCAATCAGCTCAGGATCATCCAAGGAGATACCTGCCCAAGCTTTTCCTTTGTCGGTGATGTATAATTTTCTCATCGCTACCGCTCCAATACAAGTTCCCTCTCCATCTCCGATAGCTGTCACATTCACTTCTGTTCCACTCATATATTCTTGCACAATTATAGGCAAACCCCATTTTGCAGAGATTTTATGAAAATAGGAGATCGCTTGCTCATGATTATTGGCAATGGAAGCATCATAAAATTTTCCTTTGATGACCATTGGATACTCATAATCCTCTTCTATTTTTTTTAAATCCTTGATGGAGAAGATCATGTTGCTCTTAGGTACATTGATGTTATATTTTTTTCCAAATTCCGGAAGATCTGATTTGTGTCTGGAATCAAACACTTCCCTCGAAGGCATAAAAGTAGCAATATTGAGTTGCTGTTTCAATTGCGGGGAGAGCAATATAAAATTGTGCAATTCAGCGTCAAAATTGGGAATAATCAAATCCAGATGTTCAACGGAGTGGATGTATTGAAGTCGATTGAAAAGGGCTTGTGAACCTGCAGAGGGTAGGGGGATCGCATAAGATTTATCCACTAATTCATGCATGTACAAACCGGGTTCAAGACTTTCATAGCTTAAACCAATAATTCTTATATCAAATGCAGTGCTTTCTTTAAGTGCTCTGATGACCGGAATTCCGGGGCCGGGTGAGTCGATGTTGTTGAGTCCGGTAACACCAACAGTGATTTTTCTTCTATTCATCCTCTTTTAGTATGTGGTTAATCTTCAAAATATACAAAAAATCGGCTAAATCTTTCTCTAATGTATCTTGATCAACCGCATATAATTGATGGATTTGTTCCACAACACGTTCAAGGGTGTTTCCCTCTTTGATAAGTGTAATGATCTCTTTACCAATAGGATTGGTGCTGAAAGAGTCTCCGGTTGAGGGGTTAAACAAGAACCCACTCTCACTAATAGCGATGTTTTTATTGATAGTCATAACGTATTTGGTTGGTAGTGCAAATGTAACAATAAATTTGCAAATTATTTAGGTACAAGGTACAAGGTTCAAGGTTCAGGGTTCAGGGTGAAAAAAGTAAAAAGTAAAAAGTAAAGGCTAATGCCTGAAAATCAATAA
>DAONEU010000201.1:0-2975 GCA_035403245.1 Bacteroidales bacterium
AGTAAGGCTTGAACTTTCGTTCCAAAGATGAGCACGATGAAAAGTTGCATGATTGATTTGTGTGGGGGTGGCATAGTTGGACAGGTGCAAGCCATCAAAAACTTGATCATCATTTCTACTTGAGAATAGCACGTTTTGTCCTAAATTTATTGTTCCGTTTTCAATTCGGACACTGTTTTGACCGTTCCCATAAATCTTGACACCATCCCCAATAGTAAGAGAACCACCACCTTGCACTCTAATTTTTGCAGTATTCAATAAATAAATTTTTGAGTTTGCGCCGAAAGATAAAGAATTATTGGCACCTGAAACTATAACATCAGAAGTGACACCATAAATTCCAGTATTTGTTAAACCTACGTGTAAATCGGTGATTGAGGAAACAAGGTTTGGATACATCAATGAAGTTTTATTAGATAAACCTACTATGGATTCCTGATAATCAAGATGCTCCCCAACATCATGATATTTCCATGATTGATA
Source organism: Bacteroidales bacterium (assembly GCA_035403245.1). Lineage (GTDB taxonomy): Bacteria > Bacteroidota > Bacteroidia > Bacteroidales > WCHB1-69 > UBA5429. Next base: position 484 of record DAONEU010000201.1, read on the forward strand.
TTGATTTGCCCAATCATAATCCTCTTTTACAGAAATAATGCCATCATTTGGATTATTATCAGCCGATGAGAGTGGAATATTTATAGGCATATTAAAATATTCAGTCTCACCAATCGTAGGAGTTTCACCATTTAACGCAGAATATAAATGATAACTGAACTCACCGTGGTGACATTGTATTCCCCATTCTCCACTATAATATGGTGGTAGATAAAAAAAAGGTGGTTCATTTTCATTGATTTGTTGTAGCCCATAACCAGGACAATAAATCATGTCATCTGACTGGAATGCCTCCTCCAAAGCACCACAAGCATAGTTAACAATAAACGGACTTCTATCCAAGTGATTATTGAAATAATTTTTAAATCCACCTGAATAACAGGGTTGCATCCAAATTACCTTTTTTTGAGCTGTTATATTAGTCACCAAATCAGCGAATTCATTAGCATACATATAATCACTATCATCGTATAAATAGTCATTATGAAGTTGTTGTGGACATAAAATTCCATACGGAACAGGTTGGTCCCCATTAGGATAGCGCCCATGGGTAAATATATAAATGAATACAAAATCATTTTCATTGGTATTTATATTTTGTAGCATTGTTTTAACATTAGTATATGTACAAGCTAGGTGATCTGGTGCTGTAATATCAGGATCATAGGTGTGTTCTTTTTTATATCTTGTAGGATAAGGACCGGGATTATCGGGTGGTGAGTAATCTTGACCATTATCAAAAATGATTTTAACGTTTTCTGCAGGATAATCGAGTTTATTTATTAATAGTTGGTGCATCAGAAAAATATCCGTCCAGAAAAAATCTTGATACTCTTGCGGAAACCATCCGCCATTATATTGGCTAGGACGCCAATGTGATTTGTCAATAGGACCACCGACAAGTATCGCATACTTATTTTGGCCCATTGAAGTAACAGTAAGGACACTAATTATCATAATAATCAGAAATACTTGGAGATTTTTCATACCCATATCATTTTAGAGTTTAAAACGCGTAAAACTATCTGTTCATGCGAATTACAGTTCTAAAATTGATCCTTGAGCCTTGTGATATTTGAAGAAAATAGCAACCATCTTTGACTTGGGCACCAAGGTTATTATTTCCATTCCAGACAAGGCTGTTGAGATATGGAGATATTTCTTCATACCTTTCCTCATAAACGGTACGACCATAGATATCAAAGATTTTTAAGTGAATTGGATTTGAGTTTTGGTATAGCAATTTTAAGGTGATTTTTTCTGAAAACGGATTTGGATATAAAACCAATTCTGGTTTTTGATTTTCCTCAATCATACCTGGTACTATTTCTATTTTTCTGAAAACAATCATTGCATTATGGCTACCTGTTGTGGAGAAAAATGTTGTATCAACTTTGTTATAAACCAAGTATATAAAAGAATTCTTGGATATTAGAATATTCTTTCCATACCAATTTTTATTTTGTTCCAACACTTCATTTTGCCAAACATTCCCGGAAACATATCGATGAAATAGTTGATAACCACTATCAACCGCTTGACTTTCTACAATATGCGGTTGATCATTGTTATCGATTGCAATTGTAGGGTAAGATGTTCTCATGGCTAAAAAAACAGGGGGTTGAACTGAATCCCCGTCAAGTTCTGCATAATAAGATCCTCTGACATCAGGCAAAGAATCAGGCATTATTTGTCGCCAGACAAAAGAGGGATTCCCAATGCTGTTTAAGCTAACCCCAGATTCGAAGAATGAATGATTGCTTAAATCTAAATATTGACTCCAATTTCCATAAATACATTTAAAGTAGGCGCCATGCGAATGGTTTCCGGCTGTACGATTACCTACACAATGTATGTTATTATTTATATCAACAGTTAAATTGTCAAAATAATAGTGCTCCGTCACACCTGAATTAGGTGAAAGCGTGTCACTAAGAACATTGTTATCCAAATACCTATAATATTCCGTTCCTGCAAACCAAAAGAAATACAGCCTGTTGTTGTGGTCAATAATAAGTTTGTTTGAGACACCAGTAGCAATCTCTGTTTGTTGGCTCCATCCTGAATCACTTACATTAAATTTCACAAAACAAATTTTTGTCCAGCCACCAACATTATAGTCGTAACTTACATATAAATTTCCCAAAGTATCTGCAACGATATGGGGGTCATCAAGCCATAAATTCGTATTTGTTGTGATTGGCACAGGCGTTGACCAGGTTTTTCCATTATTCACTGATTTTGCATAATAGATCTTTGTGAAATAGTGATCGAATGCCTGTGACCAAACACAATGGATCACTCCATTTTTATCGATTGTAAAATCAGGATTGTCATTGGGGCCTATTCCGCTTATATTTATCGGATCTGACCAGGATTGAGGGAGCACACTATTAACAATAAACAGCAAGACTAGAAAACAATATACTGATTTCATTTTTCAAAGATATAAACAAATTAGGGTTAAAGTGGACTCCATTTTATATGTAACT
>DAONEU010000202.1:0-2932 GCA_035403245.1 Bacteroidales bacterium
ATCAGGTTTTCATATGGATAATGTAATTTCTTTATTTCTTTTTTCAAATTATTTTCCTTGTTGTTATACGAATACCATTCATAACCAAAATCTTTCATCATATCAAATAATTCACCTAAATAATACCCGGCGGCAAATGCATTTGTCTCGGTAAATTCAACCATAAAAACTGGAGCATTATCTTGTTTAAGAATATTTTCCGCACCTTCTAATACAAATTTTTCCCAACCTTCAACATCAAGCTTTATTAATGAAATGTTTTTAATTTTATTTTGTAAAATAAATGAATCTAAAGTATCTGCCTGAACTGTTATTTTTTCACAAGATATAAGTTCCGGCAAATTTGCAAAACTATTCCATGCATCATGTCCATCATTAGAAATATGAAAATCGAAAAATGATTTCGAATTTGATAAGCCCAAATTATGTGGTTCGATATTTTCAAACTTGTTTAATTTGATATTTTGTTTCAATCGGTCAAAAGTATCCGGTGTAGGTTCAATGGCATATATTTTCCCAGTATCACCTAGTATCTTTGAAGCGTGTAATGAAAATAAACCAATATTAGCACCGATATCAATAAAAACATCTCCTTTACGTAAAAATTTTTTTATAAATGAAATTTCAGTTTGTTCAAACCCAAAATATATCAACCTGCACAATATGCTGTCGTTATATAAAATAATTCTTACATTATCTTCTAATTCATGTTCAATTTTGTTTGAATTAATAAATAAAGAATTCCAAATCTCATCTTCAGACGGTGGTGGTTTAACATAGGTTCGCATATCTATATAATTGTTTAAGATACGCCTCAAGTAATCTGCTATTCTTACATCCAATTTATATATTGTTCTCATAAAATTCCAATTTACTTTGCCATTCAATTTTAGGCATTATTACCCCAGGTCTTTTATCCGCATAGATTTTATTTATTCCGCCAATGTTGTATGTTGTAAATTGTTTTTTAATCATATCGCTAATTATCCATTTTTTCGAATGAATGCCAACACAAACGTTAATGACATAAGTACCTTCCATAAGAATATTAGGAGGTATTTGTGCAATGGAACAGTAAATACCAGCTTTTACAGATGTGATTTCTTTATTATTTTCATCGTGGTAAGATCTAAAAATTGTCATTCCATTTATATTGTCGATTAAATCAAAACCTATACGAAAGCCTAATACTTCTTTTTTAATTATATATTTATATATTATTTCAAATTCATCCGTAATTGAAAAATTATCATTTTTCCCATTTTGTCTTATTTCAAAATTTAATAAAGTAAATAGATCATCCGTAAAAAGAAATTCTTTAGACTCAGGTATAAATTCCTTATAAACATTGAGACTATTTAGATATTTTTTTATTCCTGTGGTTACCTCACTATCATAAGATAAAGCTCCATTATTTAAAATAATTAAACGAGCACACAGATTTTCTATTGCCGCCATATTATGACTAACAAAAAGTACTGTTCTGCCTTGTCCGCCCGAAACATCCTTCATCTTTCCCAAGGCTTTTTTTTGGAACTCGGCATCTCCCACAGCCAAAACTTCATCCACGATCAATATTTCAGGGTCTAAATGTGCGGCAACGGCAAAAGCCAGGCGCACATACATGCCGCTGCTATAACGCTTGACGGGAGTGTCGATATAATTCTCAACGCCTGAAAAATCTACTATTTCATCGAATTTGCTGCGGATTTCAGTTTTGGTCATGCCCAATATCGCACCGTTCAAAAAGATATTCTCCCTGCCGCTGAGTTCGGGATGGAATCCCGTGCCTACCTCCAGAAGGCTTGCGATACGGCCTTTTACTTTGACCTTGCCTGTGGTGGGGGCTGTTACTTTTGACAATATTTTCAGCAAGGTGGATTTACCGGCACCGTTTTTTCCAATGATACCAAGAATCTCCCCCTGTTCTAATGAGAAATTAATATCCTTCAATGCCCAAACGTAGTCTGACCTCAAACCTCTGTTTTCTGATTGGCTTTTAGCCAGCATATTTTCTACACCTATTTTAAGTGTCGGGTCCTCTTTGCCGCGTAAGCGTGCCCATAAACGGCTGACATCATCCTTTATGGTATTTGTACCTACAATCCCCAAACGATATTGTTTACTAATATTTTCTACCTGAATAACTGTGGACATTTTATTGTTTTCTGTTTGTAATTTGTGGTTTGATGATGTTCGTTTTGCGCATTAATGCCTTTACGAGCAATCAAACAGTATCCATAAAAGATTTTTCAACCCTGTTAAATAAAAGGGCTCCGATAAAAAGTACTATTAATGTGAATACAGCACTGTATCCAAGATAAAACCAACTGAATGTCCCGGAACCCAGAAAAGCATATTTGAACGTTTCTACTATGGATGTAACAGGGTTAAGCAACATTAATGTACGGAGTTTCCCTCCGAAAAATGTCAGAGGTAAAATTACAGGAGTTGCGTACATAAGCAGTTGCACCCCAAATCCGACAAGGTATTGCAGATCGCGGTATTTGGTGGTTAAAGAAGAGATAATGATGCCAAAGCCTAGCCCCATCCCGGCCATTAAAATAATTAATATCGGGAAAAGCAATAAGGCGGTATTAATATTGACCGGCATCCCCTGAAAATAATAATAAACCAGAAAGCCCAGAAACATCAGCAACTGTATGCCGAAGCCCACAAGATTAGAAATTACAACTGAAAAAGGGACAATCAGTCTCGGGAAATACACTTTGCCGAAAATGCCGGCATTGCTGGTAAATGTGTTGGATGTTTTGGTCAGGCATTGCGAGAAATATCCCCAGCAAACGATGCCGGCCATGTAGAACAGGGGCTGGGGAACTCCGTCTGTGGGCAGTTTTGCGACCTTTCCGAATATGATTGTAAACGTAATTGTTGTGAACAAAGCCTGCATCAGATACCATAAGGGGCCAAG
>DAONEU010000203.1:0-1731 GCA_035403245.1 Bacteroidales bacterium
CAATATAATGCCGCAGTAGCCACTACAAAAGCTGCAAAATCGCAATACGACATGGCTGTAAACGGAGCAGACGTGGAAGATAAAATTGCAGCAAATGCACTTGTGATGCGCGCAAAAGGCGCTGTAAACGAAGTAAAATCATATATAAAAGAAACTATGCTCACAGCTCCTATCAGCGGACAAATTGAAGAAGTTTATCCTGAACGCGGCGAATTAGTCGGGACAGGTGCTCCCATTATGAGCATTATTGACCTGGATGATATGTGGTTCACTTTCAACGTGCGCGAAGATTTGCTCGGTTCTATGAAACAAGGAACTATTTTGAAAATAAAAATACCAGCTTTAAATAATCTGGAAGTTGAAGCAAAAGTGTTTAACATAAAAGCATTAGCTTCTTATGCAACATGGCGTTCAACCAAAACCAGTGGACAAATTGATGTGAAAACATTTGAAGTAAAAGTTCGTCCGATAAATAAAGTTGAAAATCTGCTTCCGGGAATGACAGGAATTGTAGTTAAATAGTTTGAAAGTTTGAATTCAGAACTTACACTTATTGTTTATAATCAATAAAATGTCAAATAAAAATTTATATATATTTCTCAGACAAACGCTAAAACGTGAATTTTCACGAATGGTTTCACGCCCGATATACTTGGTTGGTACATTTGGTGTAATGCTCTTTTGTTTCATTTTTTTTGTAACATTACTTGAAAATGGAATGCCGGATAAAATGCCCGTAGGCGTTGTGGACTTGGATCAATCGTGGGTTTCACGTGCGTTAGTTAGAAATTTAGATGCAACTCAGCAAGCAAAAGTTGTAATGCACTTAGGCAGTTATACCGAAGCTCGCAGAGAGATGCAAAAAGGAAATATTTACGCCTTTCTTGTTATCAGAAAGAATTTTGAATCGGATGCTATTGCAGGAAGAAAACCAACCATCACATTTTATGTAAACGATGGTTACCTGGTTGCCGGTTCGTTGCTGATGAAAGATATTACTTATTTGAGTGAACTTGGTTCAGGAGCATTAAAACAGGCGATTTTGAGAAAAAAAGGAGTGGCTGAAGATAGAATTATGGCTGAAGTTCAACCTATTTATGTTGATGCACACATGCTTGGAAATCCTTGGACAAATTACGGAATTTATCTTAGCAACATTTTGCTTCCGGGTGTGATGCAGTTGATGATTATTATGATGACCGTTTTTGTTATTGGTGTAGAATTAAAAGAAAAGACCTCGCATGAATGGTTGAAAACTGCAAATAATAATATGTTTGTGGCTTTAACAGGGAAACTCCTACCCTACACTCTTATTTTTGGTTTACTCGGACTTTTTTCCAACGTTCTCCTTTATAGGTATTTACATTTCCCAATGAATTCGAGTATAGGATGGATGTTTTTGGCAACAATCTTATTTGTAGTTGCATATCAGGCAATAGGTATATTTATAATTGGGATTATTCCTGTATTACGCGATGGAGTTGCTCTGGCTGCATTTTACGGATTGCTTGGATTTACATTTGCCGGATTTACATTTCCTATTGAGCAAATGGTGAACAATATACAGATTTTCAGTTTTTTGTTTCCGATAAGATATTATTTTAAAATCTATGCAAATCAGGCATTGATGGGCGCTCCAATTCAATATTCAATAGTCTATTTTATTGCAATGATAGTTTTTCTTGTTCTACCGTTTTTCGTGTTTATGCGACTTAAAAGTGGAGCAATAAA
>DAONEU010000203.1:1831-2898 GCA_035403245.1 Bacteroidales bacterium
ATCATAGTTGCACCTCTGGTTTATCCCTTGTTGTATCCTTATCTTTATAAAAATGAAACGGCTATTGATGTCCCGATAGCTGTTGTGGATAATTCAAACACAACTCGTTCCGCAGAACTTACAAGAGCTTTGGATGCAACCATGGATTTAAAAGTTGCTGAAAAACTCGATAATCTGGAGCAGGCAAAAACTGAACTATACAAGGGAAATATTCACGGAATTTTGTATATCCCGAGTGATTTCAACAAAAGAATTGTTCTAAAAGATCAGGCATTTGTGAGTATGTACAGTGATATGAGCAGTTTCCTGTATTACAGAGCAATGGTTTTGGCAGTAAATTATGTAACGCTCGACATGGGTGAGAAAATAAAGATAGAACGCCTGAATGACGCTGGAGTTTCAGGATACGACGCAGAAGTATCGGCAAAACCAATTGAAAATGAAGGTACAATTCTTTATAATCCGGGAATGGGATTTTCAAGTTTCCTGCTTACGGCTGTTCTTATTTTAATGATCCATCAAACATTGGTTTTCGGAGTAGGAATGGCTGCCGGAGCTGAAAGAGAAGATAATCCGAATAATGAACTAATCATGTCAAGTACTTCGCGCGGAGGACTTTTCAGAGTGGTTTTAGGACGGGCTTTGTCCTACTTTGCTGTGTATTTGTTTTGGTCTGCATTTATTTTGCTTATCGTACCCAGAATATTCAATCTGCCACATATAGGTGATTTTCAAACAATGCTGTCTTTTGTTGTACCGTTTTTATTGGCAACCGTATTTTTCTCAATGACACTTTCAGTTTTCAATATGCAAAGGGAAACACAGATGATTTTATTGGTATTTTTCTCACTGATTTTATTATTTCTGAGCGGAATTTCGTGGCCTCAATACAACATGAGCGGTTTTTGGAGAGTATTCAGTTATCTCTTTCCTTCCACTTTTGGGATCCAAGGATTTATCAAAACAAATACAATGGGAGCATCAGTTTCTGAAATCAAGTTTGAAACTGTCGGTTTATGGATGCAAACACTGATTTATTTTATCACAACATCCATTTTGTATTACCG
>DAONEU010000204.1:0-2897 GCA_035403245.1 Bacteroidales bacterium
TCAGACCCTTGCAGCGAAACGAGGAGTACAGGCCGGAGACCGACGGCAGCAGGGTGGGGTTGTGGGTCGGCTGATGCCGGAATGCCCAAAAATAATTAATAATGAAGAATGAAGAATGAATAATATGAAACGCGGATGACGCGGATTTTCAAACGCGGATTTGAACAGTTTTTTATAAGAAATGATCACAGTGGAACACAGTGGTTGCACAGAGGAACACGGTGAAACACTTTTTTACATATTAAATAAGCCACGAATTCGAACTACTTTTTACTTCTTACTTCTTACTTCTTACTTTTTTCGTCCTTCGTCTTTCGTCCTCAGACTTTCGCGTTGTCGAAGATGGTGTTGTTGGTGATGAGGCCGAGGATTGGTTCGGTTTCGCTGCCGGTGGTGGTGACAAAGACATCTTTACAATCTTTGATGGAGTCCATCTTGACCTTGGCATCCAGTAAGTTGGCGCTGATGGAGATAAATCCCGATTCTTTGAGACAAGTTTCGTTGTTGCTCTTTTTGCTCTCCGTGATAAAATCCTGGAATGTTATTTCAGTTACATTTTTCCCCTTGATCGCTTCCTCCGTTAGAAAGTTGGTGAATGATATCCGGTGGATCATGTATTGTAATATTTTGTTGTCATTGATGAACGCAAAACGGTTGTATTCCTTGAAGTTTGAATCATGTATGATGTCTACTATCTTTTTGGTTAACGATTCTTCATACTTTAAAAAGCTGATTTTGTTGTATGGGATCATCACATTTTGAACTTTTATCGAGGCCATCTTCTCCTCCGGCGTCAAAGATTTGATGATGTCCTGATACGATTTGGTGGCGGCTTCAAAGTTGGATTTCCCAAAGTAAAACGCTAAGATTGTCCCAACCCACGTGGCCCATAAGGGGAGCAAGGTCTGACCGATAAAGGACATGTCGTTATCTTTTTTTACAAAAATACTGATTAATAATACGGTTATACCCACTACAAATGTTGCTGAAACAATAGTGTATATCAAAAATTTGGAAATACATTCTCTCAAATCTTCATTTTTGGGTTCCTTTTTTTCTTTTTTTTCTTCTTTCTTTTTCATTTTGTCAATATTTTGATGGTTTTTTAATTTAATTTCATTGTTTCTAATCCGGTGTTGAAACCCCAGTTGACCCCCATGATGGCTATCACATTGTTGTAGGTTCCGAAGTTGCGACCAAAAGTGCAGTTCAATGCGATTTTGTCGGATACTCGGTATTTGAAATTGCCACACACTCTGTAGCTCGATTCTGTTGGCTGGATCCGGTACATGTATTCTATCCCAAGAGCAAACTTTTGAATCTCAAACTCTGCCTTTCCACCAACATCAAACATGTTCTCTCTTACATAATGTCCGTTTTTGAGGATGGTGCCATCCAGAATATACCTTCCAATGGCATACAAGTTGAAATACTTATATGTCTTTTCATCCTTATCGATTTCAGCCGAATAGCGCATTGTGATCCAGGCGCCGAGTCTTCCGAAATGACAATCCTTAAAGTTGTTATTCACAAAGAAGAAATTGTAGGCAACGGCGCCATCCATGGTGAAGATGGGCTTCAATTTCATATTCAAGTTAAATGAATTTATATAACTGTCAATTGGTGGAAAGTTTTCGTAACATTTATCACGTTCAGAAACACAGAAAGCTGAATCATTAAAAGTTATGCACTTGAAATATTCACTATTACAAAATGAAGTTATTTTCTTTTCATAATCAACGACATCATAATAAGATTTTAAATAGTTTTGGACATCACTTTCCCTCTTAATCGTGATGATATTAAATTTAACACCTATTGCGATGTTGCTTTTCATAAAGTTAGAGATGGTATCAGTTGTAATTAATGTCGCGACAGATAGTGAAATTTTAGCAGGATCAAAGAAATAGTTCTGTTTACCGACAGAATCGATTCTGGTATATTTTAATGCAGTCATATTTGGATGTTTAAAATACCAGAATGGGGTAAACTCCAAAGCGTAATTTTGTGGAATCCCTTTATTTGTTTGTATTGCATTGACTATACTTATTGCTAATGCTTTCGCTGATTCCGGGGTTTCAACTAAGGAAGGATTTTGATCCATTAAACTAATGGCAGGTGCATTTGGAAGGGCTAAATTGCCGAAAAACAAAGAATCATTGATTTGACCTTCACTTATCAAAACAATGAAAAAGAATACCGGGATTAATAATAACTTTTTCATAATAAATGGATCTCTTTATTAAATAGAATTCTACTTTTTTTAATAATTTTCAAATCGTTAGAACTTAAATTGAATTTTTTAAGACCATCTTTACCCCCTTTGATTTCGATTCTAATATCTAAAGTTTTAGCTGCTTGATCCCAATTTGCAGGATCGAGATATAATAAATTAATAGTGGAACTAAAGTGTAATTTTTTATTTTTAAACTCATTGGCTTTGCCGAATTTAATTTCTTTAATATTGCCACTATTTTTGTCCGATTTAGAAATCAACAGAGGCGTGTTCCCGTTCAAGCAATACACCTCAGAGACAGCTATACCGGCCGTTCCGACGTTCATTTTTAAAAATAGGTCATTGTTTTTATCACCTAATTCATAACTTTCCATACTCATAATAATTAAAATTTAAAAAATTAATAAAAACTAAAGATTTGTGGAGAGGTTTAGTATTGAGTGCGTTATACTAATAATAAGATCCCTTTTCGTTTCAAATATAAAAACAAATTTGAAACAAAATGCACTTTTTTAAAAAATATTTTCACTTCAAAAAACGGGGAGAATTTGTTTCGGAAGGGGAAAATTATGCGAATTTGATCGTTTTTGATGCAATTTAGACTAAGGACAAAAGACGAAGGACGAAGGTCGGGGGAGGAATTTGGAAGAAAATGTGCTCG
>DAONEU010000205.1:0-2877 GCA_035403245.1 Bacteroidales bacterium
AAAAATGGGATCTCTTTAACTTGTAAAAATAGCATTATCTCTTATGAAGTGATTCATAATCGGGAAGTTATCATTCAACCATCAATGCTTGGATTTAAAATGGTACAAAAATCGAATCCTACTGATACCATAAATTATAGTCAAGGATTTAAGATAGACTCTACCTCTGAACACTATTTTCATGAAATCTGGGAACCGGTTTGGGGAACTGATCGTTTCATTGATAATACCTATAACGAGCGCATTGTATCATTTTCTAATAGTCAATATCCGGATATTAAACTACAAATCATTACCAGAGCATATTCTGATGGTGTCGCTTTTCGGTATCATTTGGAAAATACCAAAATAGGTTCCCAAGATTCCATTTTTGTTTTGGAAGAATTAACCCATTTTAATTTTTCACAAAACGATTCAGCCTGGTTCGCTCCAGCTGCAGATTTTGCTTATGAATCGATCTATAAAAATATGCCATTATCTGAAATCAAAGATGCTGCTACTCCAATGACCATTTGCAGGCCCAATCTGTTGACCATTTGCATCCATGAGGCCACCTTGACAAACTATTCAGAGTTTTATTTGAAGCGTAACGGAGATGGAAAACCTCAATTTGTTTCTACCCTTTGGCCCGAACGAGATGGAGTTTGTGCTCGTTTGTCTTTTCCATTTCAAACACCCTGGCGCGTTATCATAATCACGGAGAATCCGGCTAAACTTATGGAATCCCATTTGGTTCAAAACTTAAATCAACCTTCCGTAATCAAGAATACGGAATGGATCAAACCCATGAAATTTGTTGGAATCTGGTGGGGTATGCACACCGGAAAATATACCTGGTCGTACGGTGAAAAACATGGAGCCACCACTGAAAGAACTAAAAAATATATCGATTTTGCTGCTCAACACCACATCGAAGGTGTTTTAGCAGAGGGTTGGAATGTAGGTTGGGAAACCTGGAACAGTGTTGATTATCCCTATCAAAACTACTCTCAAGGGTATCCCGATTTTAACCTTAAAGAAGTAGTCGAATACGGAAAACTTAAAAATGTTCATTTTGTATCTCATCACGAAACAGGTGGAAATATTCCGGAATATGAAAAGCAATTGGATTCTGCTTTTCAACTATGTCAAAATCTGGGAATCAGATACTTAAAAACCGGATATGCCGGAAAAATTATTCCTCATGGTTATGCTCATCACGGACAATACATGGTGAATCATTTTCAAAAAGTTGTGGAAAAAGCAGCTCAATATCAGATCTGTCTAGATGTTCATGAAAGCATCAAACCTACAGGATTAGATCGTACCTGGCCAAATTTGATGTCACAGGAAGCAATCCGTGGAAATGAATGGAACGGAGGTTATAAACCAACTCCGCCATCCCATACAACAATACTTCCTTTTACTAGATATATAGCCGGTCCAGCAGATTACACACCAGGTATTTTCAACACAAAACACACCCCTGAAAAAGGGAAACGACTAGTAACAACTCGCGCCCATCAGATGGCTTTAATGGTTGTATTTTTCAGTCCAATGGCGATGGTATCTGATGTAATTGAAAGTTATGAGAGCCAGCCCGAATTTGAATTTATGGAAGAGGTTCCCAGCAGTTGGGATCAGACAAAAGTTTTGAATTGTCAAATTGGACAATTTGTTTCTGTAGCCAGAAAAAGTGGAGAAAAATGGTATATTGGAACCATCACCAATGAAAAATGTAGAATCGTTCCCATAGGATTAGATTTTCTTGATTCCGGAAAATCATATCAAGTCACCATTTATGGAGATGGTTTTCAGAACGATTGGGAAAACAACCCAGATCGTGTTGAAATTGAGAGTTATCTAGTCACTGCTCAAGATTCCATCATTATTCCATTGAGTCAGGGAAGTGGCAATGTTATGATCTTTGAATCTATAAAACTTCCTGATGTTGGAAAATACAGAACAATAAGTGAATACAATAAATTATCAACTTCAAAATTTACGTTATATAATAGCAAAAAATACACTAGTTTAAGTCAAGAAATCATCAAACACAAAGGGTATAATTGTTATGTCAGATATTATACTCCATACAATCAAAAGTACAGTGGGGAAGGTAAAACAGGGTTGACAAACGGGAAATTGGGAACTTACAACTTTTTTGAAGAGTGGCAAGGTTTTGAGGGAACAGATATAGAATTAGAATTAGTTTTTGATAGTATACAAGCGATTATTTCTGTAGAAGTTCGATTTTTAAATGCCATAAATGATTGGATATTTTTACCAGATAGTGTGATTTTATGGGGTGGAGATAATACTAAAAAGGAAGAAAAATTAGGAACTTTTTATTTTAGTTCTGCTTCAAATAAGGATTATAATTTAGTTGAATTTAAAAGTGCTATTTTCGAATTACGAAAGAAGAAACTACAGTTTATTAAAATTAAAGTTTTCACTCAAAAGTCTTGTCCGGAGTGGCATTATGGGAATGGGAAGAGTTGTTGGACGTTTATGGATGAGATTCTTATTCATTAGCTCATGTGCTCATGTGCTCGTGTGCTCGTGTGCTCGTGTGCTAATTTGGGACAGGGGGAAAGGGGCTAGGGGAAAGGAATTAGCAAATTAGTAAATTAGCAAATTCGGAAATCTGAAAATATGCAAATTTGAAAATATATAAATTGGGAAATATATAAATTGGGAAATCTGCCAATTGGGAAGGATTTGTATATCAATAATCTCTGCGTCCTCTGCGGTGAAACATTCTCTGCGTCCTCTGCGGTGGATCATTCTCTGCGTCCTCTGCGGTGAAACATTCTCTGCGTCCTCTGCGGTGGATCATCCTCTGCGTCCTCTGCGGTGAAACATCTCTGCGTCCTCTGCGGTGGATCATTCTCTGCG
>DAONEU010000206.1:0-2851 GCA_035403245.1 Bacteroidales bacterium
ATCAAACTGAGGAGCATGAAGACCCCAAAAATAATCCAATACATAGTTATAATTAGTTAATTGTTAATTTTCCTTTATAATTTATTTGCTTATGCAAAAATACATAGTTTTTTTGTATTTTTGAACGTAGTTTTTTACAACGTCAATTATTCATTAAAATTATATAAATATGAAAAAAATGTTTATCCTTTTAACTTGTTTTTCAGGATTATTGGTTTGTGTATCAGCTTGTAAGAAAAAGGAACAACCGGTAGTTCAACAGAAAAGTGAAATCCAAAAGAAAGTTGAAGAATTTGCTTTTGTTGATCTAACTGCTCCCGAATTGGTCGCTCAACTTACAGAGAAAGAAAAACAAATGGTTCCCATCTTTATCCAGATTGCCGATATTATGGACCAACTTTTCTGGAAACAAACTTTTGGTGATAAATCGATTCTGGACACCATTTCTGATCCATTCATGAGAGATTTTGCCATAATCAACTATGGTCCTTGGGAAAGATTAAATGATGAAAAGCCATTTGTTCCCGGTTATAGTGCAAAACCTCTTGGATGTCAATACTATCCTTTGGATATGACTAAAGAGGAGTTCAATGCGCTAAAAGATAAAAACAAAAATTCTCTTTATACCGTTATCCGTCGTGATGAAACCGGAAAATTAAAAGTAGTATGGTATAAAGATGCTTATAAAGAAGATATCGCAAAAGTTTGTGACCTATTGGATCAAGCTATCGAATTAGCTGAAGATGAAGGTATGCGTAACTATTTGATAGAAAGGAAGAAAGCATTTTTAACTGATGACTATTTTGCAAGTGATATGGCTTGGATGGATATGAAAGACAGCAAGTTAGATTTTGTGGTTGGTCCAATTGAAAACTATGACGATAAACTTTTTGAAGGAAAAGCATCCTACGAAGCATTTGTTTTGTTAAAAGATGTTCAAAAAAGTGCTGATTTAGCTAAATTTATAGGATTCTTACCTCAACTTCAAAAAGAGTTACCTTGTGATCCAAAATACAAAACTTTTGTTCCTGGAACCTCTTCTGACTTAAACGTTTACAATGCCGTTTATTATGCCGGAGATTGTAATTCAGGAAGTAAAACCATTGCAATCAATCTACCTAACGACAACAGAGTGGCTGCTGCGAAAGGAACTCGTCGTTTACAATTAAGAAACAGTATGAAAGCAAAATTCGACAAGATCTTATTACCTATCGGAAATTTGATTGTTTGTCCTGAACAACAAAAGAACTTAAAATTTGACGCTTTCTTCTGGAATGTAACCTTCCATGAAGTAGCACATGGATTAGGTGTTAAGAAAACTATCAATGGCGGAAAAGATATTGATGAGATGATGAAAGATGAAAAAACATCCTGGGAAGAAGCAAAAGCTGACATTTTAGGGCTTTATATGGTTGTAAAATTGATTGAAAAAGGGGAGATCACCAACATTACTAAAGAGGATGCTGTTGTAACTTATATCGCCGGTATTTTGAGATCTGTAAGATTTGGAGCTTCCAGTTCACATGGAAAAGCAAACATGATGTGTTACAATTTCATGGAACAAAACGGTGCTTTTACCAGAAATGCTGAAGGAAAATATGTTATCAATATAGCTAAATCACTCGAAGCCATGAATAAATGGGCTGAGTTGATCATCAAAACCCAAGGTGATGGAAACTATGACTATGCCGTTCAATTCAGAAAAGAAAATGGCACAATCAAACCTGCTTTACAAAAAGATTTAGATAAAATCAACCAAGCCGGCATCCCAAGAGACATCCGATTCAATCAGGGAGTCAAACAGTTGGGATTGTAATTGACAAAAGACAAAAGACAAAAGACAAAAGACAAAAGACAAAAAATTGACTATTGACTATTGACTATTGACTATTGACTTTTAACGTAAAAAGGGATTAGAATGTTATGGTTCTAGTCCCTTTTTCATTTTTAATAAATAAGCCACGAATAGACGAAGTAAAAACTAATAACTAAAAACTAATAACTAATAACTAAAACCTGATAGCTGATAGCTGACAGCTTCCTCAAACTCCTTAATATCCGTAATTTGCAACAACATTTTCAACTGTTCATCACTAAGATCAAAGAATGTCGCCATGTATTTCCATAACTCCTTTAGTTTGGGTAAGGCCGCTTGATCACCTCTTAGTGCGTAGTAAGATTTTATTATATCTGCGTAAAACTTGTTAAATCGATCAATTCTTACTGTTGGCGCTAGTCTTTCCCCTTTTTGAAGTTCTTCTATAAGAAAAGGATTTCTTAGAATACCTCGGCCAATCATCCATTCGTGAATATCGGGAAATCGATTTTTGATCTTTTGAAAACTATCTATATCAACAATATCTCCATTATAGACAACTTGGTGTTCAGTCAATTGATACATCTTTTCAAATTGATCCAGATCTACAACACCATCGTATTGTTGAATTCCTAGTCTGGGATGAATAATTACTGATTCTAAAGGATAGTCGTTTAGAATATTGATAATCTCCAATCCCTCTTTAGGATCTTTTAGCCCTAAACGAAGTTTTACCGAAAAAGAAATATTGGTTTTTTGAGTGATCGCTTTCACTACACTTTCAATCGTTTCCGGATGAGGCATAAGACCGCAACCTCGCTGTTTTCGAACAATTTGGTTCATTGGGCAGCCAACATTCCAGTTAATTGATTTAAAACCAAACAGATCCTGAAGAGCTAACACAGTATCCACCATTGCTTGCGGATCATTTCCCATCAATTGTGGAATTACGGGAAGAAACGGGTTCTTCTCGCTGGTTAAGTCAATCCACTTTTTGACATTGAGTTTATCAAATAATTGTGCAGGAAAGAAAGG
>DAONEU010000207.1:0-2808 GCA_035403245.1 Bacteroidales bacterium
GTCGCTCTTTAACTCCCGCATCCCATCGCTTTCCAACTTTGCGCGCTTTCCGGCTACGTCCTCACGCGGCAAAACCTTCGGTTTTTTTAGTGAATAGTTAATAGTGAAGAGTGAATAGTCTTGCGAATTGGTTTGTTTTAAGCGAATTGCAAGTCCGTTGTCTGTGGTCTGTAATCCTTTGTCCCTTTTCCCCGAAGGCGTTGCATGTGCGTTAACTTAGGCCAGAATTTCTTACGGATCTATCCTAGCAAAATGTTACCGTCCTTATCTTTTTTGGGTCCGAAAAAGCCTAAATTGGGAAATAACTTTCTCTTGAGGTATAAGGAAAGAATACTCACTAATAAACATAAAACGATGTGAATAATGATATAAAATCCAATTTCAGGAAAAAAGCTTATGGATTGAAAGATGTCCGCTATTTACCTTTCAACTGTTACCTGTTACTTTTACTTATTACTTTTTACTTATTACTTTTTTTTAATGCTTGTTTGATCAAACTCAAGATGTACTCCAAATCTTCGTCGCTGTCAATTTGGATTTCATAATCCCCGTTGCCCCAATGACCGGTTGCTGAGACATCTCTGGTTATGTTTTTGGGGTCGTCAAGTTCCCCTTTGGGAAGATTGATCCACAATTTCAGAGCCTTTTTCTGTGGGTGGATATCAACAATATTTTTACCTGCTATGAAAGCTATATATTTCTTCTTTGGTTTTACGGTGATATTATCAAAATTCATAATAGCATTTTTCAATTTCAGGTAAAGTTCAACGATTTCATCGCTGGCGATAGACAGATGTTCCTCTTCCGAATAAACGACGATTTGTGTCTCTACAGCGGCAATTGTTTTATTTGTTTTTGAGATGGTTTTAATACTCTCCTGTGTTCCGGATTTTTGAATCTGGGTATAAGAGATGGTATCATTCTCAAAACGTTTCACCTCCCATAATTCGATAGGGAGATCTTTAAAGTTGATAGCTTCTCGCTGATAATTGGTAAAGCCGGGAGAAACAAACATAACACGTGACTGGGTCCAGTCAACATCAATCCGTTTCAATTGATTCCCTTTTTTTTCATTAAATTCCAGGATAAAATCTGCTTTATTATTGAGCATTAATGCCAGATAAGCAAATCCTTGATCAATGACACTGAAATTCTTATCCCTTTTATACTCAATAATCACGAACGAATTGGATTCCTGGTCAAACGCCAACGAATCGATACGAAAATTATTCAGTGCAAACTCCGATTTCACCAGGTCCAGTCCGAAGATAAGTTTCAGATTTTCCTCCGTTAACACCTGAATCTCCTTCTCCAGTTTAAACGGCTTCTCCTTGATATACTCAAGCTTTTGATCAATTTTATATAGTGCCATAATTAAGTTGAGGATTTTTATTTTGAATTTTTTGAGGGCAGAAAATAAATATTCCAAAAATAACAATAAGTTCTTTTTACTCAATTACTATTGAGCTTAAGTCGATATTTTTGATTTTCACTTTCTTCACTGCCTTGCATTCCATTAACTCAGGTTCAAAAAAGACTATATTGTTTCCTTGTTCGTGTAAGGAACTTCTAAAGCGAATTCCTTTAGCTCCTGTAAAAATTTTAATATATTCACAAATAAATTGAGTTGGAATATACTCTAATTCACTATCATACCTTCTCATTGGTTTTGAGAGATCTCTACTAATTCTATCTTTTAGAAGTTTACCTTGTATGGCTTCTTTAACATATTCCGGTTGAAATAATGGAGAATCTTTTGTAAAATCGACAATTTCAACAGATTCAATTTCTTCTTTTAATTGAAATTTTCCAATACTAATTTCATCTAAATATGATGCTCTAACTTCATATAAAACGGTATTTTCATCTTCACTTAAATAAAGAAAAGGAATTCCTGCAGGATTGGCTCGACCACTAGTAGCTTGTTCTTTTGGTGGACAACCCATTTCATCAATTGAATAAACAGGCATACCACTTTTGTTATTAATTCTAGCTCTATAAATTTCAGTTTTATTTGTCAGATTATATAGCGTATTGATATCACATAAAAAAGCATCCCAATTAAATTCACCTTTACCTAATCGGTGAACATCTATTACGAATCGATTCTTCCATTTTAATTCATCTTTGAGAGTCTCCCAATGTCCAAAATTAGTTAAAATATCATCGGAATACTCAACTAAGTCTTCTGAGGAAGTAATTTCAGTGTGAATTTTTGAAATAATAAAGTTTAAAATTTTATTTGCAACTTCACTTGAACTAAAAAAATTCCAATCAGATTGAATTTTATTACTTAGAGGTAAGCCATTCTCTACTTGTTTAAAATTACCAATCAATTCCTGAAAGAAATCATATAATTCAGTTATATCAAGAAGATGTTGCGCTTTCGCATTGCAAATCTCACAATCACCAATATCGCTGCTGTTTAAAATGAAAGCTTTTAATTCTTTATCAGAGAAACAAGATGAGCAGACTTTCATTGACACTTTCTATTTTTTAGGAATTGGCTTACAACCAATAAATGGTTTTTAATAGATATTTTTTTAATTGTACCCAATCCAGGATAATGCTCATTATCATAGTAAGAAATCAATTCTGATATAGCCGAATTGTTTAAACCATTTTGTTTACAAAATTCTACAGCTTTTTTCGCAGCTTCAGCGAATTTCCCCTGAACGTTTGATGTGGAGTCATTCGTTTCCGAAGTGAAGTGTCTTATCCAAATTTGATTTTCATTTTTTAAATAAGATATATGAATAACAACTGCCATAGGATTACGCCCACCATCAATATATTCACTGGGAAGAA
>DAONEU010000208.1:0-2759 GCA_035403245.1 Bacteroidales bacterium
CTCCTAAATTAGAACATTGTGAAGGCTATCCACCTGTCAAAGGTAATAGTATATTTTTATTTTATTTCTCTGTGTGTAGCCTGCCGCTCCCCCCAAAAGGAGTCGGCGGGCTTCTTTTTACAAATTACTGATTCTTACAACAGAACAGTAACCCTTGATAAAGAGCCTGTTAGAATTATTTCGCTCTCACCTGCTATCACAGAGATGATCTTTATGCTAGAATCTCAAAATAAGTTGGTCGCTGTTTCTGAATTTTGTAAATACCCTCCAGAAACTTCTCAAATCCCTAAAACCGGAGGACTGGTGCAGATTAATATTGAAAAATTACTCTCTTTTAATCCTGATCTCGTTCTGATCGGATCTATCATTACTAGAGAAGATGTCGAAAAAATTGAAAAATCGGGAATCAAAATTATCGCCATTAAAGAAGAAAACAAAATTTCAGGTATTTATATTGCCTTGAATCAACTAGGTAAAATCTTGAATAAAAAAGAGTTGGCTAACAAAAAGATCAATGATCTTAAACAACAGTTGTCTCAAATCAATGTGCAAGAAGTGAAAATACCGAAAAGTGTTTATTATGTTGTTGGTTTTGGCCCTGGAGGTGATTTTACAGCTCCTGCAAATTCTCATATCAATGATATTATTGTCCTTGCAGGAGGAAAAAACGTGGGTGAAAAACTAATATCATGGAGCGTAAGTAGAGAGTTTCTATTTCAGGAAAATCCGGATTTGATTTTTGTTAGAAAGGAAGATTTTGAATATTTTACAACCACTTATCCCTATTCAGCGCTTAAAGCAGTTAAAAACCACCATACTTATCCTATAGAATCAGGTTGGATTGATGTTATTTCCCCTCGAAATATACTGGCCATTCAAGAGATCCATAATAAGATCAAAAATCAATAACCCTGTTTTAAAAGTTTTTCTTACTTTTGCCAAACATTTCAAACCGGAATTTTGAATTCAAAAAGGAATTTACTTATATGTAAATTATTAATATTCAATATCTAATCGCACTTATAAAATTTTGATAGATTATTCAGTTTGTCATTTATAATTAAAACACTTTCAATTATGGAACCTAAATTACTCAAAAATCAACTAAAACTGAATTGGAAATCCGGCCTTACCGTCGCATTTATTAGCATACCTTTATCTTTAGCTCTTGCCATTGCTTCCGGGGCAACTCCCGTTCAAGGGATCATAACTGCCTTATGGGCTGGACTAATCGGTGCTTTTTTGGGAGGTAGTCCGTTTAATATTATTGGACCAACCGGTGCCCTTTCAGGAATCTTGATCTCTTTCGCTATAACAAATGGTTCTTTTGCACTTCCAATCATAGCCATTTTGGCCGGGATTATCATTTTTATATTTTATATTTTTAAATTTGATAAGTATATCATCTTCATCCCTAGAAGTGTAGTACAAGGGTTTACATTAGGAGTCGCTTTTATAATTGCTTTTGGTCAATTAGATTCTATCCTCGGAGTTACCGGCATTATTAAAAAAGAGAATATTATCGATAATATTGTTGCCACATTATCCCACTTTTCTGAAATCAGATGGTCAGTATTTGCGATTTTTATTCTAAGTGTTCTATTTATTATTGCTTGGGATAAAAAAATCAAAAAACTACCCGGTTCCATTATCATTGCTTTTGTTGGAATAATTGCAGCTATTATTTTAGATAAAACACATTCAACCTATTCATTGACCATTTTATCTGATAAATTTCCCGATATAAAACCAGTTTTTTTCGAAAACTTCTATAATAAATTTGACCTTTCCATATTTATGACCAAAAAAATATGGGCGACAGCATTAGCGGTTGCCGTGATTGGTATTTTGGAAACTTTACTTTCCGGTCAAGTTGCAAAACAAATGACCAAAGTTCCTTTTAACAGATCTAAAGAAGTTCTAGGATTATCAATAGCGAACTTAGGTTCCGGTTTAATGGGCGGTATCCCTGCAACTGCTGCTTTAGCCAGAACAGCACTCAATATCAAAAGTGGAGCAACCAGCAGAGTGTCAGGTATATTAAGTGCCCTATTTTTAGCAATAATCGTTCTGTTTTTATTAACTTTCTTTAAAATGTTACCGATGGTGATCATTGGTGCCATTTTGTTTGTTGTTGCCATCCGTATGTCAGAAGTAAAGCACTTTATCAAATTGATCTATAATGAGAAAGCAGCCTTTGCTATCACCACTACTGTCGCTGTTATTACCGTTATTGAGGACCCTATTACAGCACTTTTAGTAGGAAGCTTTATTTCATTGTTAATTTTTGTAAATAACGTTTCTTATGGTACAACTGAAGTAACCTTATGGAAAGATGGTAAATTAGAAGAGACTTTGCTGAGCCCAGCACTTGCTAAGAAAGAGACTTTAACCGCAGAATTAGTTGTCTATAAAATAACTGGGACACTTACCTATATCAATATGCCGGCTCATATTGAAACCGTTAATAAAATTGTCAATAATAAATATATTGTGATATCTTTAAGAAATGCATTCTATGCGGATAGTGACGGGGTTGAATATTTAGGTGAGTTGGTTGAAATTTTAAAAGCTTCAAATGATACTGTTTATCTTGCGGGTGTGAATGATATGATTTTAAAAGCGATAGAAAATGAACCTTTCTATAAGCAAAAGTTGACTGAAAATAAAATTTTCGAAAGAACTTCCGATGCGATTAAAGAGGTGTATGGAATTTAATGTGCTCATGTGCTCATGTGCTAATATACTAATATGCTAAT
>DAONEU010000209.1:0-2736 GCA_035403245.1 Bacteroidales bacterium
CTCTATGGCAGCTTTATACCCTTTCTCATCGTTAACTATTCCACTTTTATTTAAAAATGAAACTCCTGCTTCAAATTGGGGCTTAATCAGTAAAACTAATTCTCCATTATCTTTAAGAAAATTTTTAAATAAAGGGATAACTTGGGTTAAAGAAATGAACGAAAGATCAGAAACAATAAAATCAAACCTTTTTTGAGTAATTTCAAAAGTTAAATCTCTAATATCCATATTTTCAATAAATTGAATTTTTGGATGATCTTTTAATGATTCATGAAATTGAGAAGTCCCTACATCAACAGCAAAAACGGACTGAGCTCCATATTGTAGTGCACAATCGGTAAAACCACCCGTTGAGGCTCCAACATCTAAAATATCTTTATCAGTGAAATCTAATTGAAATTCAAGAATTGCTTTTTCTAATTTTAAACCGCCTCGACTGACGAATTTATTGAAAATATCAAAAATTTCAATCGAGGCAGTTTCAGGTATCTCTTTGGATGGTTTATCCATCATCTTTCCATCAACAATCACAGATTTTTGCATAATAGCAAACTGTGCTTTTTCTCTGGATGGATAAAATCCTTTAGATACCAAGTATTTATCTAATCTCATACCTATTTAGTCGGTACATGTTTTAAAGTTTCTACAATGAAATCATAGAATTTTCCAACAGTTTCAATATTCACTTTTTCATCTGGGGAATGTGGATGTTTGATGGTTGGCCCACAGGAAATCATATCCCATTCAGGATAAACCTGACTGAACAAACCGCACTCTAAACCGGCATGAATAGCGTTGATTTTGGGAGTTTTACCAAATTTATTTTTGTATACTTCCATCATCGTTTTTAAAATTGGAGATTCCATATTAGGTTTCCAACCTGAATAACCATTCTCTAAAGCAACACTAACACCTAAAAGCTCAGCGATAGCAACCATTTTTTCACCTAAGGCTTCTTTCGCAGTAGCTACAGAACTTCTCAATAAGTTACCAATAATCACTTTTCCGTCAATAGTTTTTACAGTGGCTAAGTTTGTAGAGGTTTCAACCAATCCCGGCATGGAATCACTCATTCTCATAACGCCGTTTGGAATTGCTAAAATTAAATTCAAAGTATTCTTTTGACAAAGTGTTCCCATCACTTCTTTTGGAGTTTCACATGAGGTAACAGAAACAGTCATATTGGGTTCAGTTGCTGCAAATTCGTTAGTAATGATTTTGGTGTAATCAGCAACATATTGTTCAAAGATATGAACTTTGTCTTTTGGAACGGCAAAAGTTGCAAATGCTTCTCTAGGAATTGCATTTCTTAAACTTCCTCCATTAATGGAAGCAATTCTTACACCATAATCATTAATAGCTTTTTTAAAGAAACGAGCTAATAATTTATTGGCATTTCCTCTACCTAAGTGAATATCCATTCCACTATGACCACCTTTTAATCCGGTTAAAGCAAATTGATATCCGTTCATATTGGCTGGAACAGCCACAATATTATAATTAAATTCAAAAGTAGCATCTAATCCACCTGCACAACCAACATACAACTCACCTTCATCTTCAGTGTCCAAATTTAATAAAATCTCTCCATTCAAAAACCCTTTTTCAATTCCAAAAGCTCCTGTCATCCCGGTTTCTTCGTCAATAGTAGCGACAACTTCAATAGGTCCATGCTCAACATCATTAGATATCAAAATAGCCATTCCTGTAGCAACACCTATGCCGTTATCAGCACCCAAAGTTGTCCCTTTAGCTCTTAACCAACCATCTTCTCCAATAACAGGAATAATTGGATCTATTAGAAAATTATGTGGAGTATCCGCATTGGCTTGGGGAACCATATCGATGTGTCCTTGAATAATAACTGGAACTCTGTTTTCGTAACCGGGAGTAGCAGCTTTTCTGAAAACAACATTTCCGGTTTTGTCTTGTGAATAATCAATTTTGTTTTGAATAGCCCACTCTTTTAACCACTCTAAAATCTTCTCTTCGTGCTTAGATGGATGAGGAATAGCACAAATGTTAGCAAAAATCTCCCATAATTTGGAAGGATACAATTTGGATAGTTCTTGATTCATGTTATAGTTTTTAAAAATTAATTTTTCCAAAAATAAGTTGCAAAGATATAAAAAATGTCATTTCATATTTTAAAAAATAATATATTTGCATCACTAAATTTTGAACTATGAAAACTACACTAACTTACAAATTGCTTCTTCTTATTGTTTTTCATTTCCCTTTTATTTTATTTTCTCAAGTTAACGATCCGTTTTCAGATGGCGATTTTCTTTTTAATCCAACATGGATTGGTGATCAATCGCATTTTATTATTAATAATGATAAACAATTACAATTGAATGCTTTAATGGCTAATACATCAACCTTAAAAGTGCTAAATGATTATTTAAATGATACCTTAGAATGGCATTTTTCTATTCAACTTCAATTTACTCCTTCCGGAAATAATTTTGCTCAATTCTTTTTAAAATCCTCTGATACTTCTTCTACAAATTTTTCTACTGGATTCTTTTTACAATTTGGAGAAAATCTTTCCAATGATGCTATCGAACTTTTCTATAAGTCTCCAAATCAATTGGTTTCGGTCTGTAGAGGAGTAAATGGAAATATCGCTTCATCTTTTAATTATAATATTAAAGTAACCTATACTAATCCGGGTTTATGGTCCGTATATGTGGATGAAAATAAAACGGGTGAATATTTCCTGGAAACAACCGG
>DAONEU010000210.1:0-2689 GCA_035403245.1 Bacteroidales bacterium
AAACCAAGAACTTCATTAACAATTTGTTGATATTTTTTTGATAAATAAGGACGAAAGACAAAGGACGAAGGACAAAAGTCTGTTGTCTTTTTAAATTGCTCATTAGTAGTGACATCTTCGTAGCAGGAGAGTTGTATGTTATGATCCAGAGGTGCGGAGCCATGAGATCTTAAATAACGAATAATTAAGAATGAATGATGAATAATATATAATGGAGTCCTTCGTCATTGGTCCTTTGTCTTTTGTCATTAAATGGAACGCGGATGACGCGGATTTTCAAACGCGGATTGACACGGATCTATTCCAGACTTAATATAACGCTCCTCCGGAGCGCTATATTTGTAGCTAATCAATTCACGTCCAAACGAAACCGCTTCTCCGGAGCGGTTTTCTTTGCACTTCGCACGTTTATCGTCGAACGTTTATCTTCAAACCACAGACTTGCAATTTGCAATAATTTAGCCAATTAGCAAAAAATTTTAGCACTTAACTCTTATCTCAAAAAACCGCAGATTTTTCGTGAGGACGCCCAAAAAAATCTGAAACCTGATAGCTGATAACTGACAGCATATTCAATTCTCACTTTATTAGGCTTCAATTTTCCCTTATTATAGGAAAACATAATTTTTCGAATTTCTTTCCAAAACGTGACTCCAATTAGTATTCAAAATTTTATTAAAAATGAACATATTTATAATATTTCAACAAAAAGTTACTTGAATATCAATAAAATATACCAATTTTATTCTTTTTTTTTTGGATGAAATTACTTTTTTGCAATTATTGAAAGCTGTTTTTTTATTAATTTTGAAAGAGTTTTCAGTAAATACTTGAATAGTTCAATAATGGCAACTGAAGGACTAATAATACTAAATTAACAGCTATGAAAAAAGAATTAATTAAAGAATTATTTAAAAAATTTGAAGATGCAAGTTATACCTATAATGGAGTCGAATGTTGGAGTGCACGAGAATTACAGATTATTCTAGGGTATTCACAATGGAGAAATTTTAAAAATGTAATTAATAAAGCTAAAAGTTCATGTGAAAAAGCCGGCGAGAAAGTAAATGACCATTTTGCTGAATTCAGCAAAATGGTTGATATTGGAAGTGGAGCTCAAAAATCACTGGAAGATATTGCTCTTACACGATATGCTTGTTATTTAATTGCTCAGAATGGAGATGGAACTACAAAGGTTGAAATTGCTTTTGCACAAACCTATTTTGCTGTTCAATCGAGGAAACAAGAGATTATTGAACAAAGATTATTAGATATAGCAAGAATTTCGGCTCGTGAAAAGTTGTCACAATCTGAAAAAAAATTATCAGGAATTATATTTGAAAGAGGCGTTGATAATAAAGGATTTGCAATCATTCATTCAAAAGGAGATCAAGCTTTATTCGGAGGGAAAACCACAAATGACATGAAAATAATATTACAAGTCCCATATAATCGCCCACTAGCAGATTTTCTACCAACACTTACTATTAAGGCAAAAGATTTTTCTACAGAAATGACCAGTCATAACGTTGTTGATAAAAATTTGAATGGGATAACACAAATATCAAAAGAACATATAGAGAATAATACTGCAGTTCGAAAAATGCTTAACAATAGAGGGATAAAACCTGAACAACTACCTCCTGCAGAAGATATTAAAAAGGTTGAAAGAAGATTAGACAGCGAAGAAAAGAAAATTCTAAAAAGGAAAAAGAAATGAAGTTTTTATAATTGAAAATATTTTTAAAAATCTATTTAAATTTGCGTATTAATTAGTTTTAAATTATCTTTGCCCTTATATTTAATTTAAATAAACTGATTGAAACAAATATTCATACCAGTCAAATGAAAAACAAATTTAAGATTTTACTTTTAACAATCGCTCCGTTTTTTTCTCTCTCTTTAGTTTTTGTAATATTATTTTTTTTAATTTCTAAATTTATAGGATTTGAGGATCATTTATTTACACCTGGAAGTAGTACCGTTAATCATTCTTTAGTGACTTCTTATAAAGAGGGATTGAAATATTGGCCTGACTTTTTATTTTATTTTTTTGCTTTTTTTATTATGGGTCTATTATTGTTCTCAAAATCAAGGTATAAAGATATTATCAAAAAATACAAGGAAAAAGATTTAGAAAAAGAAAAACTTGAGGAAATTGAAAAGTATAATAAAAACACCATTAATAAACAGAACTAATAGTCAATAGAACTAAAAAAGACCTCATACAACGGACTTGCAATTCGCACAATACTAGCCAATGAGCATTACTATTCACTCTTCACTATTAACTATTCACTACAAAAAACGAAGTTTTTTGTTCGCGTGAGGCCGGAGCCGGAAAGCGCGCAAAGTTGGAAAGCGATGGGATGCGGGAGTTAAAGAGCGACCTTGGGAGCTCCTTTAACGACCAGGCAGCCCACGCTTTGCAACTGCGTACTTGTAGGCGTAGGCCGACGGCAGCAGGGTCGGCTTGTGGGTTGGTGGTGCCGGCACGCCTAAAATAGTTAATAACTAATAGTGAATAGTGAATAGTTTTTTATTACTTTTGTAAGATCATTAATTTGTAGATTTATGAAAAAGAGTAACTTTAAATATTTGATTTTTTCTTCAGTATTGCTGGTTTTGGCATCTTCATGTCAAAATAAAAACGGAGATGCAGATGCGTATGGCGTTATTGAAGCCAGAG
>DAONEU010000211.1:0-2651 GCA_035403245.1 Bacteroidales bacterium
AAAAAATGAAATATACTTTTTCTATTCAAAATTTCGTTATTTCATTTTAAAATTCATCGGATATGGAAACCATCAAAAGAAAATTCACCCAATCATTTACGTTCAAAGGTATAACCATTGGAATTTTGATTCTTTTACTGCTGATCCCCGGAGCCATGATCCAGGATTTGATTAGAGAAAGACAAGAAAGAAGTCAGGAAACTATTCAAAAAATCAGCGATAAATGGAGTCTTTCTCAAACATTATGTGCTCCCATTTTAATTGTTCCATATACCACAACAAAATTAGATAAAGATCAAAAACCGTTTCAAGAGGAACACATTTTATATATCACTCCTAAAAACTTAAAAATCAACACTACTCTCACTCCGGAAGAGCGTCATTATGGGATTTACAAGGCAATTCTATATAAAAGTGATATCCATTTTGAAGGAAATTTTGATGAATTAACCCAAATCAATATCGAAAATAGTGAACTTCATTATGACAAGGCACAATTGGTGATTGGAATTACAGACTTAAGAGGAGTTGTAGAAAATCCTGAAATCTTGATTGGAAATAAAAAGCTGGAAACCACTATTGGTGTCGTTCCATTTTTTACAGTTACTGAAAATGTAGTTGAAAATGGAGCTGATAAGTTTGGTTCCGCTGAGTCTTATGTAAATAGTAACAATGTATCAGGGAAAACATTAATTGTCAATTTAAAAGATCTTCAAATTGGAGATAGTTTAAAGGATCAACTCACCTTTTCCTGTTCTATGAAACTCAACGGAAGTAGTTCCATTAATTTTATCCCTATTGGACAAAATACTCACGTAACCCTTTCCGGAGACTGGAATTCACCATCCTTTATTGGTTCTTTTTCACCTGAATCATCCATTGAAAATAAAAAATTCAATGCTACATGGAATATCTTGAGTTTCAATAGAGAGATTCCGGAACTATGGTCTGACAGCAATGTTGCAGATATTGGAGCAACCTCTTTTGGGGTAAATTTAATTGAACCTGTTGATCATTACCAACAAAACATGCGTTCAGCAAAATATGCCTTGATGTTCATTGCTTTAACTTTCATCGTATTCTTCTTTGTTGAAATCTTCACTAAAAAACCAATTCAGTTTTTCCAATATGTTTTGGTTGGAGTTGCATTAATTCTGTTTTACAGTCTTTTGCTATCCCTTTCTGAACAAATCGGTTTCGGGTGGGCATATTTTTCCGCCAGTTTAGCAACCATCCTGATGATCGCCATCTATTTCTATTCGCTCATCAAACAAAAATTAGCCACCACCATTTTAGGCGGCATTATGATAATCCTTTACGCTTTCTTGTATATCATTTTACAAGTGGAAGACTACGCACTTCTATTTGGCAGCATCTTCCTATTCGTGATTTTAGGAGTGATCATGTTTGTATCGAACAGGATAAATTTCAGGAAACAAGAAGAATAAAGTGCTAATGTGCTAATGTGCTGATGTGCTAATTAGCTTATTATCATTGGGTTTTCACTTAAAAATTGATCCGGTGGAAAACCTCCATATCCGACAATAAAAGCAGATTGAGGGTTGAATTTTTCACGAAATAGTGTTAGTCCTTTACTCGTTGATTCGTAGTTGCTTTTCACTTCTATGGCTGTAATTTTGCTCCCAGATTTAATTATATAATCTACTTCTTGATTATTTTCACGCCAGTAGTATGCTTGATAACCACTTGTAAATGTATTAGATGCAATATGAGCTCCTATAGCAGATTCAAAGATTCTTCCCCAAACCTTTGGATTCCGAACAGCTTCATCAAACTTGAGATCTACATATACCGTTTTTAAAGCATTATTATAGACTTGAAATTTTGGAATACTGGCTCTCATTCGCGATTGATCACCACAAAATTTCGGTAATCCACATAGTAAAACACATTCAGATAATAAATTCAAGTAACCCGATAATGTAGTCGTATTGCCGGCATCTTGTAGTGAACCTATTAGTTTTGTTAAAGAGACAATTTCACCGGAGTAAGAAGATGCAAGTTCAAACGTTTGCCTAAGCAATGCCGGTTTATTGATAACACTATTCATCAAGATATCTTTATTTATCGTAGCATCAATGATGGAACTCAGAATATATTCTTTCCATCGTAATTCATTATGGATCAGATCTGCGGCACCTGGATATCCTCCAAAAAATATATATTGTTCTAAAGATAGATCAAATGCTTCCTGCATTTCTGAAAAATTCCAATGGGTCATCTTAATCGCTTCAAATCTACCTGCTAAACTTTCAGACAATCCTTTTTCCAGCATCACTCTGGAAGAACCCAAAAGGACAACTTTGATATTAACATCATGAAAACTATCGAAATCCCACTCTTTTTTTACAGCTTCACTCCAATTATTAATTTTTTGGATTTCATCAATGACTAAAATGATTTGATTCCATTGATTAAATTTTAGTTGAGCACGCGCATTATCCCAACAATCTGTGATCCAACTATTTTGTGAAGTAGGGATCCTATCGGCTGAAAAAAACAAAAAAGGGATTGAAGTCTCCTCTAAAACTTGTTTTACAGTTGTTGTTTTTCCCACCTGACGAGGTCCCATGATCACTTGAATGAACTTTCTTTTTTCATTCAAACGATCTGTAATAATCTGAAAATAA
>DAONEU010000212.1:0-1387 GCA_035403245.1 Bacteroidales bacterium
GTAACTTCTGAAGGTGGAAGTGCCGTAACAGAACGTGGCGTTTGCTTAAGCACTACTCCAAACCCAACAATTACTGATACACATTTCACCGAAGGAAATGGAACAGGTGCTTTTTCCATTTCTTTAGTGAGCTTAACACAAAATACAACCTATTATCTAAGAGCTTATGCTACTAACAGCATCGGTACAGGATACGGAAATGAAATTACTTTTACAACTCTTGTTGATGGAATTTCTGATCCATCTAACTCCGGAATTAAAATCTATCAAATGGATCAATTATTAGTGATTGAATCTGTAAATAGTTTTGAATCAGGTGTTTTAAATCTTTATGATGTAAACGGTAAATGGTTGAAAAGCTTAACCATTCCAGAAGGACAATCAAAAATCACAATGAACGTAAGTGAACTTGTGAAAGGATTATATTTAATAAACATTACATCCGGGACAGAGAACAACGGATATAAAGTGATCTTGAAGTAATTAGTTTGGTCTCTCATTTTACCAAGCCCTTCATGCTCCGTCATGAAGGGCTTTTTTATTTCATTAGCACATTAGCTTATTATCACATTAGCACATTATTTAGTATTTTTGCTTATTATTAAATCAATTTATCATGAAATCCTGGATCTCAAAAAATGGTGTACAAGTCTTTCCGCTTTTGTACGGAAGAAGCAATGTTTTTTTGGTTGATACCGGAGAGAAAAAGTTTTTAGTAGACACTTCTATTTCTCTCTTTCAGAAAGAATTAGTAAAAAAACTGAAAAAACTGAAAATTGATAAAATCGATTATGTGGTGCTGACCCATACTCACTTTGATCACGCCGGAAATGCTCACTTTATAAAAGAACATTTCGGGGCTCAGGTGATTGTTCATCAATCTGAGAAGGTCAATCTGGAAACAGGAACCAACCGAATGCCGATCGCTAAAAATCGAGTTTTTAATCACATGCTGCAACGAGTAAGTAAAGCTTTTCAAAAAACTGCCTCTTATAAACCTTGTGATGCGGATATTAGTTTTGATCAACATTTTGATCTTACCCACTTAGGAATTAATGGATATCTGATCTCAACACCTGGTCATTCACTGGGCTCTATCAGCTTCATCATTGATGATCAATTTGCGATTGTAGGTGATGAGATGTTTGGCATTTTAAAATATAAAGGGGTGCCCCCATTTGTTGAAGATATCCCAACCCTGGTTCATAGTTGGGGAAAACTGCTTCAAACTAATGCTTCCCTTTACTTTCCCGGTCATGGAGCCGTAAAAACCAAAAGTGAAGTGGAACAAATGTATCAGGAATGGAATGCAAAAATTCAATTATTATGACCCATAAATCAATTATCTGTTTTCTAATTATTTTCTGCTCTACCTGGAGCGCTTTCA
>DAONEU010000212.1:1487-2651 GCA_035403245.1 Bacteroidales bacterium
TACCTTTCCCCTTGGGATCGCAACGCCGATTGCTACGGTACCGATGCTTACAATCCATTTTTTGAATCGCAGCTTACTGAATTACTCACGCA
Organism: Bacteroidales bacterium; assembly: GCA_035403245.1. Lineage (GTDB taxonomy): Bacteria > Bacteroidota > Bacteroidia > Bacteroidales > WCHB1-69 > UBA5429. Next base: position 1,580 of record DAONEU010000212.1, read on the forward strand.
ATATGGTCAAGTGGATGAAGTTTGGTTTGATGGTGCATGTGGAGAGGGTCCTAATGGTAAAAAACAAGTGTACGATTTTATGAGCTGGTATTCGTTGATTCGCAAGCTCCAGCCACAGGCTGTTATCGCTATCATGGGACCTGACGTTCGTTGGGTAGGAACAGAATCAGGTATGGGTAGGGCAACAGAATGGAGCGTTATCCCCACTTCCAATCTCGATCTGTCTGCCATCGCTTCCCATTCTCAAAACAATGTGATTTTTAAACCCAATGGAAATATGATGGAAGAGGTTCTAGGGAGTCGCGAACAATTGATGAGTGCCACCGGTTTGGTTTGGTATCCCGCCGAGACCGATGTGTCAATCAGACCCGGTTGGTTTTATCATCCGGCAGAAGACACCCTTGTGAAAACTGGTCGTGAACTAATGGAGATCTACCTCACTTCCGTAGGAATGAACAGTGTTCTTTTGCTGAATATTCCACCTAATAAAGAGGGACTCGTCTCTAACGAAGATGTAAATAGTCTAAAAGAGTTTGCAACATTAAGAAACTCCATTTTCTCCAATCGATTTCCACCAAACGGAATGGTTGTTTTCTGTGATAATGGAGTTAACACCAAATCCATAACGGATCATCAATATGACACCTATTTTACAACTAAACAAGGGGATAGCACAACAATAATCACGTTCAGTTTCAAGGCTCCTCAGCTTTGTAATCTGATGATGATTCAGGAAAACATTGCCATCGGTCAAAGGATTGAGTCTTTTGAAATAGAATGTTCTAAACCGAATGAAGGATGGGTAAAAATTGCCGAAGGGACAACAGTAGGATACAAAAGAATCCTCCAATTTCCTGAGGTTTATAGTTCCGGTTTTAGGATAAAAATAATAAGTTCCCGATTAGAACCTACCATTTCAGAAGTTGGATTTTATCATTGGTAGATATCTTTAAAAATTGTATTTTTGCCAATTAAAATCGTAGGATATGTATAGTCTTTATTTAAAAGAGTTAAAATCGTATTTAAGTTCACTCTTAGGATACATTTTTATCGGAGTTTTTCTAATTGTTGC
>DAONEU010000213.1:0-2625 GCA_035403245.1 Bacteroidales bacterium
AAAATTGGAAATAGCGGCAGATTTGAAGTGTTTGGAGGAGTTGGCTATTCCAGATTAAAAGCTGATTATTCCAACAACCTATGGATATCCAGAACAGATGTTAATTCATATAAACTTTTTATTCAACCTGCTATAGGTGCAACTACTGATATTTTTGACGGAAGTTTCGCAACCCGTTTCGTAAGGGTCAACCTTTTTCAAGACCAACTCAAATATACCGGTTATTTTATTGAACCTGTTCTGACTGCAAAAGTAGGCTATAAATTTATTAAATTTGTTATGCAAGTGGGCGTTTCAATTCCAATCAATTCTAATGAACTGGTATTTAGCTACCAACCTTTTTTATTTTCAATCGGTATTCAAACGAAACTGAATTTTAAAAAATAAATATTGACTATTTTTTCATATCTTTGAATCCATAAACATTTAAAGATCATGAAAAAAATTGTAGTCATTTTCATACTGTTTGTATTGCCATATATTGCATTCAGTCAATGTGTTGCGCAACTTCCAAACGATACGGTAATCAAATGTGGAACACAAACAAGTTTGCATATTCAATTACCCTGGCGCACAATCAATAGTAATGTCACCACTCATCTTAATGATCTTTTTTTTACAAATGATACTGATGGTTACGTTGTTGGAAATAATGGCGTTATATTAAAAACAATAGATAAAGGAGAAACATTTTCTACTCTTACTAGTGGAACTACTGAAACATTGAACTCAGTTTATTTTAAAAATAGTTTATCCGGATTTTGTGCCGGTAATAACGGAATTTTATTGTCCACAACAAATGGTGGAACCTCTTGGTCTAATGTCTCCATAACAAACCTAACCAGTCATATTAAATCAATTTTTTTTATCAATGAATCCATCGGTTATTTTGTTGGAACAAGTGGATGCTTGTATAAAACAATCAATGGAGGAAATAGTTGGTATAATGTCGCTCCGGTTGGCTCCTCTAGCGATTCCTACAATGGTGTCTTTTTCTCAAATTTGAATAATGGGATAGTGGTTGGTAATAGTGGAAAAATATTAAAAACAGCTGATGGTGGATTAACCTGGACTCCATTAACATTATCTTCCACAATTGATTTGTCAGATGTTTTTTTAGTAAGCCCAAACAAAGGATTTATTATTGGAAGTAACCAAATATTTCAATCCCTTGATGGAGGCTATTCTTGGATGTCCTATGTCTCTTATCCAACAATTTATCAGGATCTCTGTTTTCAGAATTCCAATGTTGGATTTGCTGTTGGATATTATGGAACCATTATGAAAACGATAGATGGTGGAACCTCATGGCAAAAAGAGTTAACCTGTACAACCAATGAGTTTATGGCCGTTTGTGCCCGTGATTCCTTTTTTATGGCTGTCGGTAAAAATGGATCTATTGCAAAATATGAGATTCCACAACAAATCGTATGGTCACCCAATATCAATATTGATAAATCTGACCCCTTTAATCCAATTGTTTATCCGTTTAGTAATACAAACTACTATTTGAACGTGTTGTTTGATAATACGCCTGATATTTATGATAGTGTGTCAATTACTTTAGATCCATTTCTTTACTCAACAGTAAATGATCAGAATCTTTTTTGTGGTAATAGTATTCAACTCTCATCTGAAACAGAATGGTTTCCCATTTACAATAAAAGAATTTTTAGTTATACAGACCAATATTTTATCAGTCCAGATACCGGTTTTGTGATTACAGATGATGGTTACATCCTTAAAACTACAAATGGTGCTTATACATGGGATTCTATAGCCTATTTTGGAGTATCACTTTATAGTTTAGAATTTCTAAACCCACAAGTGGCTTTTGCTCTGGGAAGTTCTTCTTTATTTAAGACCATTAATGGTGGTTTATCTTGGACACAACTACCTATTTCTACCCCTGCAACACTCAAATCAGTTGATTTTATTAATTCCAATGTTGGTTTTGTTTGTGGTGGAATAGTCGATATCAATGGATCTAGCGCCACGATTCTCAAAACTACTGATGGTGGTTTAAATTGGGAATTAAAACATTTGACTTCCGGATATGAATTGAGAGAAATCTATTTTGTCAATGATACTATCGGTTTTGCAATTGGTAGTAATGGAACCATTTTAAGAACCAATAATGGAGGTGAACTGTGGACATCAATTCCCAATAGTAATATTGCCTATTTGAATTCCGTCCATTTTACGAACCTAAATGATGGCTATATTGTTGGGTCAGGGGTTGCATTAAAAACAGTCAACGGAGGATTAAACTGGAGTATCTGTCAAGGTCCTTTTAATAATTCCTATTTATGTAGTGTTGTCTTTACCGATAGTTTAACAGGTTATATTTTAAGTATAGGCACAAATAGTGTTGTTGTTTTTAAAACTACAGATGCTGGGTTAAATTGGACCACACATCCTGTTGATGGAGTCTCATATATTCCAACAACTTTGTCATTTCCTACTAAAACCACAGGTTACTTAGTGGGTACTTTTGGCGCTATGGCTAAACTTGAAATTCCTGTTGAAACATGGTATCCTTCAAATTTTATTTTTCAAAATTCAGATAATCAATATTTTGCTTATCCAAATCAAACTACTACCTTGAATGTTTCTGCGGTAAAC
>DAONEU010000214.1:0-2611 GCA_035403245.1 Bacteroidales bacterium
GTTTAATTCACATTATGCATTTTTCAGATTATTCCAAGAAGAATTTGTTTGATTGGTTATGCCCAAGAGACTTGGACTATTTGGCCCACGGTAATATTTTACCGTGGACCACTGAGAAAAATTGTATAAATCATAGTTCTGTTTTTATAATATAAAAATACCATGAAAAGAATCGTTTTTCCTTTATTTATTGTAATTTCACTATTCGTGATAAACCCTTCAATGGGAGGGCAAGCAGTAGGTCCAATCATAATTGCTGGCCATCCGAAATTAGAGAAAGTCGGCCCCTTTTGGCTTTTAATTTGTGAAGCACCTTATGATGCGTTATGCATTATAGGAGAGGGAACTTCCCCATCTGACGGCCATCCTGGTGCTTTAAATGAAAGCGGAATTCTTTCTATTCCATATCATAATACTACAATCCGTTATACGTCGCTTGTTCAATCCATACAACCCGATGGCTCTTTAAAATTTTTAATAAAAGTCGAAAATTAAAAAATAAACCAAATGAAAAAGTTAATTATCCTTCTCTTTATAATAGTTTTTCCATTGGTTGGTTTTTGTGAAGACGAACCACCCTCAACCACTTACATCGTCCCGGGACACGAAAAATTAATTGGTTATTTTAATGGATATAAAGTAATTGCCTGTTTACCCCCATATGATGTGGTATGCTATCTCGTTACAGGAACACCTGCCTCAGATAGATTGACAATAACTTATGGCAATGAGAATTTTCAGGTGAATTCGCCAATTACCAAAAAAACTGATTCTGAAGGTAATCAAATTTACACTTTTAAATTAGTTGAATAATTAAAAAGAGGTGGGGTGCAAATTTTATCTCCACCTCTTTTTCTAACCTATATCAAATGAAAAAACTAATATCTATCATTTTCTTTGCTTATTTTTCTTTCTTTCTGGGCTATTCACAAGACAGTACGGTTGTCAAGTTGAATTTAACCGACTGCCATAATTGCTATGGGGGATTCTGTTTTATTGAAAATCTAAAAGAATCAAATCCAAAAGTAATTGTGATAAAAAAAGCAGATAAAAAGAATATTAACTACTTTGTAAAGAATATTTTGAAACTGAAGAATAATTATGAAATTATTGTTTCAGATTCAATTTATAACAAACTTTCTTCTTCACTCATTTCAGAAGTCTTTTTTTATCGGGATAATCAACTTATTTACAAAAATGATCTGGGCAAGTTAAACCTACAAAAAGCTGGTCCCGACTTTATCCTGGATACACTTTTCAAATTACCTGATTCTATTACTTTAAGCCAGGTTTTACGCATTTCGAATTCAAAAAAATACATGGCAATTAAGGATTTTATGTTCAATGCAATCGTGCTTATTGATCCGGTTGAAAAAAGAGTGCTAAAATATTTCAATGAAAAAATGTACCCAATGGATTATATTTATCATCGGGTAGATCTTGACACCACTTCCAGAAAACTCTTCGAAAATTACAAGTCAAGTTTGGTAAACACTCAAAATGATATTGTCCTTTTCGGTAATTGTTTCTTTCTTCAGGATCGTTTCATTGTTGGAATGAGTTATCCTGTGTTGAAAAAGACTATTGGCGACACGGTGTTGGTTATTCGGGAAAATGTTTTTATGAATTTCTCACTCAGTCATAATGAATCAATGATGTTTTATAAATTGGAAAATTACAGGGAAAATTCATCACAATTTTATAATCTCATTGGAAATGTGTATCCATTACAATCAGATGAATTCTTAATACGGGCCGTATCCTCAAATATCAAATCTTCTTATATGCTTAATTCATGGATATTCTCTGATTTGAACGTAATACGGAAAAAAACAATTTCAAATATTACTCCTGATTTTTATATAAAAACAGGACTCGGGACCAACATGCTTTCAGAAATTGTTGTATGGCCATGGATATTTTATACTCTCTCCTCTGAAGTGTTCAATATCAATACAAATAAATGGTGTAAACTGCCATTTGAAAATGATCTTTTTTCATTCGATTTTACGAAAATTGAAAATTTGAAATTTAATTATCAAATACTTTCTGCATTTCAAGGGAAAAATATGATTTTATTGTTGGTACTGGAGAAAGAAAGTACTTTGAAAATCTATTTTCTTGATCCAAATTCGCTTGAACTTAAATATTATCAGACTTTACCTGATCATGTACTAAAAAACAAAATAACACTTGATTTTTATGATGAACATATTTTGGAAGGTAGCGATGGAACATATATTTTCAGGCTTCAGTTTTAATTTATCTGAACAGAAGGTATTATAACAAATGTATCACTTACTGATCCAGAATTGACCAAAGTTCATAACACTGTCAAGTTTGGAGGATTGCTTCACACCGGCGCCATTCCCGCGAATAGTAGAATTAATCCCTAACCCGGTTATCAACTAATACGTGTTAATAACCGGGTTAGGGATTAACCATCCTTCGTGTAAAAAAACAAATAGCAATGTTTAAGGATGGTTTTTTTGGAATTGTTTCAGGCTTTTCGGTGTCCTTTATCCAGCTTAGGATTTTCCTTTTCTTTGTTCAATGCAAACCTCCCAAACCAAACTTTCCGAGCGTGAAATAGCCCGAGCCTGGGCGCAGA
>DAONEU010000215.1:0-2593 GCA_035403245.1 Bacteroidales bacterium
CGCGGCGCTCGTTCCAGCTCGTACCGCTTCGCGCCCTTCCAATCCCTAACGCGAAAAACCTGCGGTTTTGTAGTTAATAGTTAATAGTTAATAGTGAATAGTAATGCTAATTGGCTAGTATTTCGCAATTTGAAAGTCTGTGGTCGGTAGTCCGTAGTCCTTAGTCTTTTGTCCTTCGTCCTTTTCATACCACCGTCGCATCGATAACTAAAACTTTATTTTTTTGATATGACGTAGTACTTCTCTTTTTACCTGTTCAAAGTCTGGTAAGAAAGTAATTTGCTCTCTCATAGAACTAATCCACCTCCCTTTATATTGTGGTAATCTTTCTTCCAATTTTTTTAAAAAATCTGTGTAAAGTATATTCTTGCACTTGCATTTGATTTCAAATTCATTGATATAAAAATCCACATCCATACTCTGAATTTCAAGTAAATACCAGATGTCGTAAAAATCTCTTGCTTGCATTCGTTGCATTACTGAACGCATTTTTTCAAGCAGTACTTCTTCTAATGGATAACATAATAGTTGGTGTTCCTCCAAATCACTATAGGAAATAAAAACATTGTTTAAAATTGGAGCAAAAACCATTTTTTCACTTCGTGATATATCAACTTTTACTCGTTTGTTGCTCCCCTGTCCTCCAAGTGGACCAATGTAACTTATATAAAAGTTGATCCCTCCATCTTCGTGCTCATTATTGTCAATGATTTCAATTGGAATATTGGCGTCTTCTTTTATAAATTCAAAAACTTCATTGAACCATAAAAAAATTTGATCGTTAGGTATATTATTATCTAACATTGTAAAATCCAAGTCTTCTGAAAAACGATAATCCTCAAAATATACTTTTTTTAAAACGGTTCCTCCCTTAAAAATAATAGTTTTAGAAAGACCCTCATGCTTGGAAATGCCTAGCAGTATCCAAGAAAGAATATAATCCTTTTCTATCTGTTGGTCACGAACTTTAATAGCATATGCTTTTTGTTGAATTTCTCCCGGTTTTATCATGTGTAAAGGGCAGATTTAATAGTTTCAATATCTAAATTTTGTTGAATACTCCATCTACTGTTTCGCTTTCCTGATTTCGGCAATTCAGTATCTAGAACAACATAAGAAGTTGTTTTCATTTTTAGCAATTCTGGAATAATTGCTGTTTTGATTTCTAATATTTCGATAAGATAACCTAATCGTTTTATCACTGCCTGTGAATCAAACTTTTTAGCATATTCCAGCAATTTATTAAAATTAATCTTATCTTTTGAAATATATATTGCTCTTGCTACTTCCACAATACCCCCTGAATAATCTGGTTTAAACAAACAATCAATAATAGTTTTTTCTAAATCAGAACATAGCACTTTATTAAAATGATCTACCCACATTTTCTTTGTACCAAAAAAATGTTTTTCATTGTGAAAAATAAATTGAAAAGGGACTCCTTTTATTTTTATTTCTACTGGTCGAATTTGTTTTGATACAACAATTTGTTCTTTCATTGAAGGCTGTGTAATAAGATTATGTACTTGCAAAGCAGAGTAGTAGCCAATGTAATGTTTTGCATCATGAACCAGATACTCAGCTATCAAATGCCATTCTGGCATAAATGTTTCTGCATTGCTTTCGTATGGTATAATATAGTAAATACCCTCTTTCAATCGCATCAATAAATTTCTCTTTGTCATATCACTTAGCAACTCCCTTACAGCACTTGATTTAGAATCTGGCAGTGCTTTGTACGCCAAAGTATAGTCAAAACAACTCCTTTTTTGTTCATTGAAATAGGATAATAGTTCATTTGATTTTGTTGATATATATTTATTTTTCATTTAAAAATTTTTAATAAAAAATGAAATGCAATGATACAATTTTTTTTTGAATATTAAAGATCAAAAACAAAAAATAATTACTATTCATAGTATTATTGTCAGGTTTGTCCTGACAATAATGATATAAAACATAAATATTTAAGATCATTGTCATAATATTCAAACACACGAGAAATGGGTTATCAACGGTCTAGCGTATATGAAGTTTTTTCTTTGTGTAACTTTTATTAACTTCGTTTAACTTAGTGCTCCAAAAAATGCTCTAATAATAAACGAATTATATTTTTCATTTATTTTCATTATAATCAAAATGAACAGATGATTTGCAAATTATTTTAATCGTAATGAAAACATAAAACTGCAAAAAAAGAAGGATATAATCAAAAGATAAAAGAATATTTGGAAATTTATTAAAAATTAAAGACAATTACCCCAAAATAGTAGTTTCCGGCGATCATTCCTTCGAAAACACCTACGAAGGAATCCGACATATTTATATCCGCGATTTCCTCTCCAGCACTCTCCAATAACACACCGATTTTTATGTTTAAGGTTTAAATGTCAATAGTTGATGGTCTCTAGTCTATAGTATTGAAAATACGATATTTAGGTTTAAGGGGTTAAGGGTTTAAAAAAACTGTCAATGCCGACCATCGACTGCCGACAAAATTAAAACTTCAAACTTATTCCAACTCCATTCTGAGTGAGACCAAAATTAAGTTTAGGTTGAATTGAGGTATAGCTTTTTCCTAGAGTAAAATCAC
>DAONEU010000216.1:0-2520 GCA_035403245.1 Bacteroidales bacterium
CCATCAATTCTACTTAATGGAGACACAATTTTATCATCCAAAATATCATACAATCCATTTGTACTTTCTTTACTTTGAACTGATAGCATTATAATTGGAATATCTGCAGTACTGAATTTAAAAATAAAAGGTTTAGATGCTGCATCTGGCAACATAGCTGAAACTAAATCCAGTTTATCACGAACATCATTAGTTGCATCGTCAATATCGATTCCATAATTAAATTGGATGGTAATGATAGAATAGTTCTCTCTTGAACTAGATGAAATATGTTTTACATTACTAACACTGTTCAACACATTTTCCAAAGGTTTTGACACATTGGTTTCAATATCAGAGGAACTTGCCCCTTGATAATTGGTTAAAACCATAATATTATTCGTTCCAATATCCGGAAGTAAATCGACAGATAACTTGGAATAGGAATAGATCCCTATAATCGCAATCGCAACATAAACCAACAATGTTGTAATTGGATTTTTTACTGATTTCTGATATAAACTCATAGTTTTGTAATTTTGTTTTTGGAGTGGTTCAGATTATTGAACGATAATAATATTTGATCCATTTTTAAGTTTTATTAGGGATGTAACAGCTACCTGATCGCCATCCTTAATTCCGGAAAGTACTTCATATCCATTTTCTAATCTTCTTCCTAAAGTTACTTTAGTATAAACGACTTTATCTCCTTGAACTAAATACACATAACGATCTGGTGAACCGGTAATTTTCACAAGAGCTTGTTCAGGAACAACAGGATTTTCATAAGCACCAAAATTCAAATAAACTTTTCCGTACATACCGGGTTTCACTTTGCTGTTTTTGTTTGGTAATGATACTTCAGCTGTAAATGTATGTGTTCTGGCGTCTAATGTAGGATAAATTAAAGAGATTTTTGCAGGGAACACTTCATTTGGAAATACATCCAGTTTCACATTCGCATTCATCCCTTTTTTCACTAAATTATATTGACTTTCAGAAATATTGATTAACAATTTAACCGGTGAAATTTGTTGAACCTGAAGAATTGGATTACCGGCATAAAGATCACCTGAATCATAATTTCTCATGGTAACTACACCGCTAATTGGACTTAAAAGTTGTGTGTTTTCTTCCAAGGTTTTGATATTATTACGAGCCACATCTAATTGTGTTTTTTGTGCATCGTATTCCGCTTTGGAGATACCACCCACTTTGTATAACTCTTCAAATCTTTCGAAGTTTTTTTCCAGGTTATTCAATTGTGTTCTCGATTGACGTAGCATAGTCGCATCCATTTGAATCAATTTTTGACCTTTTACAACATAGTCACCAATTTCTACAAAGATCTTTTCGATTCTACCAGGGCTTGTTGGGGCAATATTGTTTAAAGCTTCCGCTCTAACCAAGGCTGAATATTCAAAATCCTCTTCAATAGTTTGTGTTTTTACAGTTGCAATTCTAACAGATACGGTATCCATTGTTGTTGTTTCTGTTGCAACTTCTGCTTTTTTGGAACATGATGTTAAGAACATGCTCGCTATCATCGTCATGATGAATATTGGTCTCACTTTTTTCATTTGATTATTTTATTTTAATTATTTTTTTTCTTTTTTAATTATTTCCTAACAGCTTTTCAAGGTCTGAGTATGCGGTTAAGTAATCGTTAATGGATTGTAAATATTGCAATTGAGCTCTTGTTAAAGCTAAATCTGCATTATTCAAATCTAACCAGGTACTCATTCCGATCTCATATTGTCTTTTTGCAATATCATAGGCTCTTTGTGCCATTTTTAAGGTCTCTTGGGATGATTTATGATTTTCAATCGCTTTATCAATATTATCAACAGCAGTGTAAACATTGATCCATAATGATTTTTCTAATGTTTTCTTAGTATCCTGAATATTTTGAATGGTTAAATCAGTTTGTTTTAGTTTGTAATGGGTAGATGCCCATGATGTAATGGGTACTTGCAAACTAAATCCAACTACTGAATATGGAAACCAGCTGTAGTTCGCAAAATCAAAATTATTTGACAAATTGGCATATTGATACAAACCTGACATGGTTAGGGTTGGTAGTGAGGAGGAAAGAATCAATGATTTGGTTCTATTAAGTTGTTGTATAGACAAATCCATTTGTTTCAAATCAGAGTTATTCATAATATTTAAAGCTTCTTTAACAGGTAATGCTTTTGTATCCATTTGAGATTCAAATTGAGTTAATGTACCATCAAAGATGATATTTTCGTTGATATCAACGCCCATTAACATTTTCAATAATTTCTTAGACAACTCAATGGCATTTTCAGTTGCCAACAGATTTGGTTTTTGGTTTTCTAGTTGAACATCAGCTCTTAATTTCTCAAATTCAGAAACTAAACCTTGTTTGTATTTATCGGCAATGATTTTGTTGTTATCTTCAGTGTTTTTGTAACTAGCTAACAAAACATAATAAGATTCCTGCATCATTAACAAGGAATAGTATGCTTTTTTGATTTGACTGACCAACTCTATTTTGGATGATCTGGCTTTTTCCAT
>DAONEU010000217.1:0-2510 GCA_035403245.1 Bacteroidales bacterium
TTGTGGTTAAATCTTCTCTGTGCTCTTAGCGGTTACATTCTCTTTGCGTCCTTTGCGGTGAAACCCTCTCTGTGGTCTATTCCTTGCTTTTAGTGTCGATCCATATTGTCACTGGCCCCCAATTGACTAAACTTACATCCATCATTGCTCCGAATACACCCCCTTGCACTTTTTCCCCAATTTCATATTCTAATCGCTCTACGAATTGCTCATACAAGGGAATGGCAATCTGTGGTGGTGCCGCTTTGATATAGGATGGTCTGTTCCCCTTTTTGGTTGCAGCATGTAAAGTAAATTGGCTAACAACAAGTATATCCCCATCGATATCTGTTACCGAAAGATTCATGACATCTGCAGAATCAGGGAATATTCTTAGTCGTGCAATCTTGGAACATAACCATTCAATGTCCTCTTTCGTGTCTGCTTCCTCAATTCCAACGAGTATCAATAAACCAACACCAATGGAACCGGTTATTTTGTTTTCTACTTTTACACTTCCATTTTTTACTCTTTGGATGACAACTCTCATAATAGGTTTTTTTTAACAACTATTAGACAAAAATAATGAAAATTGACTAATGAAATTGGTCATTTTGCTGAAAAAATGAGAATAATAAAAGTAAAATAGTTATCTTTGCAGAATTAAAAATGCTATTGAATGGAAAAGATAGGTATCATTGGTGGAGGAAATTTGGGAATGATGATGGCTGAAGCTGCACATCGTATGGGTATGCAGATTATTGTTATGGATCCACAACCTGATTGTCCATGTTCTCAATTTGCTGAAGAACAGATTGTTGGCGACTTTACTGATATCAAAAAGATGGAAGAACTCTGTCTTAAATCGGACGTTGTAACCTATGCTTTTGAAAATGTTCCCTATAATTCCATAAAAGAGTTAGGGTTACAATATAACATTCCACAGGGTGAAATGCCTCTGTTTTTGTCGCAACATCGATTACGTGAGAAAATTTCAGCTACTCGTGCCGGTGCCGTATGTGGAGAATATATTCCCGTAAACAATACGTATGAGTTGATTGAAGGAGTTCGCTTAATTGATTATCCTTGTGTTTTAAAAACTTGCAGTACCAACGAAAATAAAGGATATGTATTTCTGGAGGGTGCCGACCAATTTCCTGAAGCTTCTAGAATAGTGGAAAAAAGTCATTGTATCCTCGAAAAATTTGTTCCTTTTGACACGGAAATAAGTATTGTTGTGACACGCAGTATTTTCGGAGATATATCTACATTTCCTATTGCCCAAAATCTGAATAGAGGCTCCCACCTTTTGATGAGTATCGTTCCTGCTGCCATTACCGATGAGGTGCGCCATAAAGCTGAATTGATGGCTAAAACAATGATGAGAAATCTCGGATTTGTCGGAACTTTAACTATAGAAATGTTTGTAGTAGGCGATGATGTGCTCTTTAATGAAATGGCTCCTCATCCTCATAATTCTGGAAATTACACTATTGAAGGGTGTAAAATTAGTCAATTTGAACAACATATACGCGCAATTACAGGTTTGCCTCTCGAAGATACTTCTTTGGTTCAACCTGCTATATCTGTCAGCTTCTTTGGTCAACATATTAATGGTGTTAAAGAGCTTGAAAAACAATCACTTCCAAATGTTTTTGTTCATGATTATCTGAAAACTGAAATTGTTGAGGATTCTAAAATGGGTCACGTTACCTTCTTGAATTATTCCAAAGGGGAAGTGGATCAAATTGTAGCGCAATATTGGGCTTTGTTATAATAAAAATTTGTTTTTTGTACAGGATTTAGGGACAAGATGAAAAAAGAAGAACAAAAGGATTTTCAACCCGTTACCGGGGATGATGTTGTTGTATTTTTACAACCCAACGATGAAAAAAAACCGATTATACAAAAGGTTAAAAAAACTTATAAAAAAAGAGAACCTAAGAAGATTGTTCTTACAGAGTTTGCTGCCTTAGACTTCGAAACGGCAAACCGTTATCCAACAAGTATTTGTAGCGTTGGCGTCGTGATTGTTAAAGATGGACAAATTGTGGATAAAATCTATCATCTCGTGAAACCTGAACCTCATTTCTACAACTATTTCAACACCCGAATTCACGGCCTTACAGAAAAAGATACCCATAATGCCCGTAACTTTAAAGAAGTTTGGAGTGAAATTGACAAGAAAATAGGCTCTTTACCCATTGTTGCACATAATAATGTTTTCGAGAGAGGTTGTCTAAAGGCAGCGCATCAAATGTACCAGATGTACTATCCCAACTATCCTATACACTGTACTTGCCAGGGTTCCCGTAAAGTGTTTCCTGATCTTGAAAATCATAAACTGAATACCGTCGCAGCCCACTGTGGTTTTGATTTAACCAATCATCATAATGCACTCGCTGATGCAGAAGCTTGCGCTTATATTGCAATGAAAGTTTTTGCTGAATAAAAAATCTTTTCTTCTTAATCCTTTTACGTATTAATTTAATATTTGGGTATTATTTTTCGGTTCATTATTATTTTGAACT
>DAONEU010000218.1:0-2505 GCA_035403245.1 Bacteroidales bacterium
TGGATTGCCGATTATCCGGATGGAGAGAACTATTTGTCGTTATTTTATTCCAAAAATTTCCAACCTCAGGGGTCCAATTATACCCATTATCAAAATCCGGCTTTTGATCAGATTTTTGAGAAATCACAGCAAATAATTGACGAGAAAGAACGGAATAACTACTACACACAACTCGATTCATTGTTGATGGAGGATGCCCCCGTTGTAGTGTTGTTTTATGATCAGATTATCCGATTTACACAAAAGAGTATCAATGGATTAGATATGCCTCCGACCAATATGTTGAACTTAAAAAAAGTACAAAAAAAGGGCACTTTTTAATTTTGGATTTTTTTTCGGGAAAAAGGTTGCATTATTCAAAATAAATTTGTAATTTTGCCGCCCTAAAAATAATTAAAAGTTTTAAAAATTAAACAATTAAAAATTATGTTAAAACAGTACGAAACCGTTTTCATTATGACTCCCGTTTTGTCTGATGAACAGATGAAGGAAACGGTAAAAAAATTCGAGAATATTCTCCTAGAAAAAGGTGCGGAGATTATTCACCAGGAAAATTGGGGCTTACGCAGATTTGAGTATGCTATCCAAAAAAAATCAACAGGGTTTTACCACCTATTTGAATTCAAAGCTGAACCAAATGTAGTTGCTGAGTTCGAACTTCAATATCGTCGTGATGAAAAAATCATGAGATATTTAACTGTTACACTTGACAAACACGCTATTGCATATAGCGAAAAGAGACGTAACTTGAGAAAAGCAAAAGAACAAAACAATTAATCAGGAGGAATTACAATGGCTCAACAAACAGACATTAAATATTTGACCCCAATTGCGGTTGATATTAAACAAAAAAAATATTGTCGCTTCAAAAAAAGCGGTATTAAATACATCGATTATAAAGATGGTGAATTTTTGAAAAGATTTGTAAACGAACAAGGTAGAATTTTACCTAGACGTTTAACAGGAACTTCATTAAAATACCAAAAGAAAGTTGCTCAAGCGGTAAAAAGAGCTCGTCACCTCTCGTTATTACCATTTGTTGCCGACAATTTAAAAACCAATCAATAAGGAGGAGGATCAATAATGGAAATAATCTTAAAACAAGACGTACAGAAATTAGGATATGCGGATGATATCGTTAAAGTAAAAGACGGTTACGCAAGAAATTATTTAATCCCTCAAGGATTGGCTATTCAAGCTTCTGAACCTAATAAAAAAATGTTAGCTGAAACTTTAAAACAAAGAGCTTTCAAATTAGAAAAAATTAGAAAAGAAGCTGAATTCTTAGCCGGCAAAATCGATGGATTAACATTGAAAATCGGAGCTAAAGCATCTGAAAAAGGAACTATCTTCGGATCAGTTACTAACATTGCAGTTGCTCAAGCTTTGAAAGAACAACACGATATCGAAATCGACAGAAAGAAAATTATTCTTTCTAGCGAGCATATCAAAGAATTAGGAACTTATACAGCTCAAATCAATATCCATAAAGATATTAAAGTTACTGTAAACTTAGAAGTTATCGCTGAATAATTTTTCAATTCTACTCAACATAAAAAAGGATCAAAGCAATTTGATCCTTTTTTTTTATCTAATAACTAAAACCCAAAACCCAACATCCACACTATTTCAATTGAATCCCCTCACACTTCGACTGATTACACTCTCCACAGGCAATGCACGCCATGTCAACTTTTTTGTCCTGAATGGAACCCATTTTGCAGTATTTGTGGCATTTTTTACATCCGGTACAACCATCTAACACAATCTTGTTGGCAAATGGTAATCTGCTACTCCAGTTTAAAATCAATCCAATAGGACAAACTGCCCGGCAAAATGGTCTGTAAACTAATAAAGATGAGATGATTAACAAACCAATTAAGGTGTAAGCCAACCATCCTGAAGCACTAAAAGTAAATATTTTTACAAAAGGATCATAAGTACATACAATGTTGATTTGTGCAAATAAAATCCAAATTGTTAAAGCCAGGAAAGAAAAAGTTTGTACGAAATGGAGTATTTTTTGAGTTCTTTTTGTTCTCCATAGTTTCATCCTGGGATTTCTAAACAGAAACTCCTGCAAAGCACCAAAATGACATAACCAACCACACCATATTTTCCCAAATAGAATGGTTAATAGTACTATACTCAATAAAATTGTCGGATAAACCCATAACATCCCTTTACCGCTAAGCAATAAAAGGGAATCATTGAACATAACTAAAATGCAGGGACAACCACCTAATATAAAACCAAAATAGATAAGTGATCCTAGAAGAATCGGGTATCTAAAATAATGGATCCAATTTTTATGATAAAAAATACTAATCAATCCTAATAAGATAAAAAGGATGGAGAACCGGATAAATGTGGGATAATATTTAGTGAGATCTACTTTTGGTTTTTCTTCTACAACTGGCGCTGCCTGAGCTTGTGATGTAGTATCAGTTACATCTTGAAATTCTGAAGCAGAAACATCTTCAAATTCACTCGTGGCAGAAGCAT
>DAONEU010000219.1:0-2479 GCA_035403245.1 Bacteroidales bacterium
GCTCCTTTCTGAATTAAAAGTGGATTAGCGGTCTGCTCGAAAGATTCAGGATTTCGAACAAATATTTTTCTATTTTTTCTCAACCCATCTAAAACACCGGACCATGTTCCCCCTTTTTCTGAAGATTCTGCAACATAAATCTCTGATGCTAAACCGTAAATAATTGGATTTCTGGCCATTGCTAACTCCGCTTGCCATGGAGATTTGGGAAAAAATGTACTTAAAACCAAAACATCTCCACTGATAATTTGCTGATAGTATTTTCTAAAACCTGATCCAAATGTCATAATCCCCTGCGGTAATACAATGATGCTTTTTCCATGATACTGTATTATTGAATCCAATGCTTTTAAATCAACTCCCTTAGCAAATCCACTCACAACCACTTTGTTTTCTACACTTGCTAATTTTGCAATGTGATCTGTAAAATCTAAAGATAATTCAGATGCATTCCTTGAGCCTACAATAGCAACCGATTCCTCCTTTAAAATGGCTGTATTTCCTTTGACATACAATAATGAAGGGGCATTATACTTTAGATTCTCTTTTAAAGTTTTGGAATATAATGGAGATGTAATGGGAATCATTTCATATCCCTCATTGATGAGTGTTTCAGCTAAAAAGGCGATATTAGGTAATTCTGATTTTGCTTTTTTTAAATCTTCAATATCTTTATATTCCAGGTTATAATTTGACCTCCAATCTTGCTCAGATAGTTGAAAAAAATCCTCAATAGTAAGATTATTGTCATGAAAAAACGTGATAATCAGTTTGTTTATTTTCAAATTTCCCCATCTGGGTAAATGAGCTAATGTGATCCAATAAGCTGCTTCGTTGTTCATAATTTGTCACCTCCTACGGTTTTTGCAATGGTTAAAGGAGCAATTTGAAAAGCTCCCAGTTTTGTTAAATATCTTCCGATCTCTTTGATAGTAGCACCACTATCAAAAATATCATCAATTAATAGAATGTTCTTTCCAAAAATCTGATCCCGATTTTCGAAAATAAAAACATTTTTTACATTATCAGATTTTAAGTAGGCATTTTCAAAGATTTTTTGTTCTTCTGTTTCTCTTAGTTTTTTCAACTGATGTGAAATGGGAATATTCAAAACTTCTGCGACTTTAACAGCAAAATTTTTCACCAAGTCACCCGATTTTGTAGGAGGAACATACAACACCAAATCAAATTTATTTTGACCATAGTTCTTTCTATATGCTTTTAGTGTCAATTTTAGAAGAAAATCGGGAAAATCTCCCCCATTTTCATATTTGCATCTATGTAATAAAGTTCCTACATTTGAAAATCCATAAAAAGAAGCGGCAATTCCGTTGACCAAATTGATTCCTTTCATTTCAACTTCTAAAATGGGAAAATATTGGCCATGAAATTCTTGAACTTTTTGGATCCAGTCATCCGTAACGATTACTTGAACCTTTTTTAATCCGGTATTATCACAACTCTCAGCTATATTGGGAGTTGAATCTCCTAAAAAATCACAAAGATAATTCATCCGGGATTGAGATGTCTCTACATATTCAATCATGTGATTTAAATCGTCGGTTTTACTGGCGCGTAAATCTTCGAAAATTCGTGTATTTAGTTGAGGTGCACGTGGAACATACTCCAATTTTTTTCTTCTGTCAATGGTAATCTCCCGAATGATTTTCTGATCTAAAAGATCCGCTTTGATGATTCTAAATTGATTTTGTTTTAAATTGGTTTTCTTTATCAATTCCCGTTCCCCCAATAAATCCTTTTTAATTTCTGAAATCACTTTTTCATATTTATGGATCGAGGGACGACCACCTTCAATGAATGCCTCCGGCAAACTTTTATCATCCGGAGCATAAAAAAGTATGATATAGGCAGGTTTACCATCTCTTCCCGCTCTTCCAATTTCCTGGTAATAGTGAACAGGAGACTGAGGGATTTGTGTGTGAATAATAAATCGAATATCCGGTTTATCAATTCCCATTCCAAGTGCATTTGTTGAGATTACACATTTCCATTTATTTTGCATTAATCCCTCTTCAATCGCAATTCTGGATGCTGTATCCAACCCTGCATTATATCCCATCGATGGAATATTTAAAAACTCAAACCATCTTGCATAGACTTCTGTATCGACACGAGTTCCGGTATATAAAATTCCTGTTCCGGGCAGTTTTTCTATGTTTTTTCCTAACCAAATCAATTTTTCATCTTCAGATTGCACTTTAATGACAAACAATTTAAAATTATCCCGCATTAAATTTCCTCTAATGATATTCAAATCACCCCCCATTTGATGGGCAATATCGGCTTCAACCTGTTTTGTAGCAGTTGCAGTTGTGGCTAAAACAGGTAACCCTTTTGGCAACAAATTGACTAAATTGATGATACGTCGGAATGCGGGTCTGAAATCATGGCCCCAAACTGAAATACAATGGGCTTCGTCAACCACTACCATCGATAGATTCATTTGTCGGGTTGCTTC
>DAONEU010000220.1:0-2473 GCA_035403245.1 Bacteroidales bacterium
CTAATATCGAAGTCCTCAAACCAAAAAATGAAAATCATGAAAAATTTTAAAACGTATCTATTAACAGCTATCGCTGCTTTGATTCTAGTAACAACCTTTACATCTTGTAATAAAGATGAAGCTGGTGTTTTCAATCCTAAGAAAAAAATCTCTCAAATTTATTACAAAGATTACGATGGACAAGAATATTTAACCGAACAATGGACTTGGGATGGTGATTTATTAACTAAAGTTGACTTTTATGAAGAAGGTCAACAAGTTGGTTTTGAAACATATGAATATGTTGACAATAAATTAAATAAAGTAATCGATAATTATTTGTATTATTCATTATACACCTATGATGAAAATAAAAACTATTCAAAAATTGAATATTATGATGATAATGGTACTTTAGTATCTGATATTACTTTCCAATATACCAATGAAAAAGTTTCTCAAATGTCCATAACTACTTATTCTGTTACTAAACAATTTTTTACAATGTTGAAAAGAAGTTTTATAGGCAAAATGCTTCCAGTAAAAGAGATGGATTTAATGGTGAAAGAGATCAAAAAGAATCAAGCTAATAATGCAAAATCTACAACTAACATAGTATTAGTATATGATGGAGATAATATCAGCACTTTGACAGTTGGAACTTATATTTCAACTTTTACTAACTATGATCAATACAAAAACCCAATTTACTTCTATTTTCCATTGAGTAACTACAATGAAACAACAAATACAAATGTATTTAATGCTAATAATCCAGGAACAATGTCCACTTCTTATGCTGGAATTGATGTTGTTACTACTTATACTTACACTTATGATGGTGATTATCCAACCTATGTTCAATCTACTATAGGAAGTTCAGGACAATCCATTACAACAACAACAAGATTAGTATATTTAGACTAATTCTTTAAATATCCTATTAAAAAGGTGATAGTCTGCTGACTATCACCTTTTTTTTTATTTAGATAAGGTGTGAAAAAGCGCACAAATTGAAAAAATGATACAATTTTTTAGTATATTTGCAAGTTATTCGAAACATGATCCGATTTAAGTAATATATTAAAAATCAATAATATGAGTAAACTTCAAAGAATTTTCGTGCTAGCAACCATTTTGATTTTATCAAACATTGCAGCTCTCGCTCAACAAAATTATACTGTTATAGAAAATAGTAAAGAAAATATTCGTGTCTCATTTACAACTTCCACTATTTCAGTAGTAAATGTGAAAACAGATCAAGGTTTTTTTACCAGAATTCAAATGGATGATTATTTCAATTCCAGTGAAGTTGGTAATCCTGAACTTCCTGAAATGGTTAAATTGATAGAAATTCCAATTTGTGACCAAATAAACATGCAAGTTATTCCCGGTGTTTATGTGGATTACGATGCAGCAACTTTAGGAATTAATTATCCAATCTTTCCTGCTCAACCATCTTACTCTAAATCTTATGATGGACCTATTACTTTAGTTAAAAATAATGAAACTTATTCCAATAATCAGTTTTATGGTAAATCTGAATTGGCAACTATTGAAAAAGTGGGGATTATGAGAAATGTGAACTTGGCCAGAGTGGTGGTTTCTCCTGTTTCCTATAATCCTGTAACTCAAAAGATCAGAGTTTATCAATCTCTTGAAGTGAAGGTAACTTTTGTTAATCCTAATTATACAGAAACAACCAGAATTAAAAATTTATATGGAAGCCCGTTGTTTAAAGTAGCTGAGTCTGCTGTTATCAATCCAACCAGCAATGCAATTAATACTGAAATGACAAATTCTCCTATAAAATTGATTATTGTTTCTGATCCAATGTTTCAGGAACAACTTTCTCAATATATCTCATGGAAGAAGAGAAAAGGGTTTATCGTTGATTTAGCTTTAACCAATAATGCTGCAGTTGGAACAACAACAACAAGTATTAAAAATTATTTAAAAAATCAATATACCAACGCAACACCATCAAATCCAGCACCAACATTTGTTCTTTTTGTCGGTGATGTAGCTCAAATCCCAACCTTTAATGGTACAGCAGGATCGCATGTATCTGATTTATATTATTCCACTTTTACAACCGGTGATAATTTGCCGGATTGTTACTATGGTCGTTTTTCAGCTACAAATAGTTCTCAATTAGCACCACAATTGGAAAAAACGTTGATGTATGAGCAATATACTATGCCGAATCCAACCTATCTGGATGCTGCTGTCTTAGTCGCTGGTACAGATGCTAATTATGGACCAACACATGCCAATGGGCAGATCAACTATTTGGCTAACAATTACATCAATACTGCTTATGGATATTCAAACGTATATACACACTTATATCCAGCCACTTCACAGGCAGCTCAGATCAGAGCAGAGATTGGCGCAGGTGTAGGATATGCAAACTATACAGCCCATTGTGGATCTACCGGTTGGGCAGATCCAAATTTTGAAAACAGTCATGTCCCAGCTATGTCGAATGAAG
>DAONEU010000221.1:0-2447 GCA_035403245.1 Bacteroidales bacterium
GGAAATTTAAAATGTACCACCTTTCATTAAAATAAGACATCAATAGAATTCATTTTTTCTTTAAAAGAGTCCTCTATTGATCACCATTTTTTTGTTTTGTGTTACATTCAGACTTTTCCCGTAAACGGTAACTATCTCCTTTCATTTTTATAACTGTTGAACGATGAAGCAGTCTGTCTAAGATTGCCATTGCTACAGATTCATCTCCGAAATATATTCCCCATTGTGATGGAACTTTATTGGAGGTTACTATTAATGATCGATATTCATAGCATTCATTTACAAATCTGAAAAACAGATGGGTATATTTGCTATCCACGGGTAAATAACCAAGTTCATCTAAGACAATTAAATCAAACTTCATTAACTTGCTTAGCCATTTCTTACTTGTTCGATTGACTTCTTGTATAATCATCTCTTCTACAAACTCATTCATACTATAAAATTTCACTTTATAACCCCTATAGAGAGCTTCCAAAGCGGTAGCTATGGCAAGATGAGTTTTCCCTACTCCTGGTGCTCCCAATAAAAGAAGGTTCTGACGATTATCGATCCATTCAAAAGACATCCATTCATTCACTTGTTTTTTAGTTATTGAAGTTTGAAACTTAAAATCAAACTGCTCGATATTCTTTTCACAAGGAAGAGTTGCCATCCTCATATTCGTACTCAGATTATGCTTATTGCGTCCACCTATCTCACTATCAAGCATTCTTCTAAGAAACTCAATATTGCTAAGATCCTGTTCTTTACCTATACTGATACATTCATCCAGATAACTCGACATATGATAGCATTTTATTCTTTTTAAATCTTCTTTTATTTGGCTTATCATAAAATCTCCCTGTCATCGTTGATTATTTCGTCATATTGGCTGATTTCACGAAAATTGTCTTTTTCTGGTTCTTGATTCCGGCAATCAGATTTTTCTTTTTGTTGTTCTGTTAGGATTGTTTGAAATGTTTCTTTCAAGATTTTTTCTACTCTTGTGCAACTAATTTCAGGCAAAGCTGATATGGCAGATGTACTTTGAGCCCAAAGATCTGAAGAATATCGGGATATAATCTTTTCCAAACCTCTGTACTGATCTCTTAGATTTCCCGGGCAGGTCTTTGATAGTTTATTCATAAATACTTCAGTATCACTTGTATATACGGTTGAAAGCATTTTAATTACTCTTTCTTTTATCTGCTCCAGACTTTCACGATAATCCCGATAATGATTTTTGTTTTTATTAACCGGTTCCTGGTGAGTTGATAAATCCCATTGAGTAATAAGAACATCATTTTCTGATTCATAGATATACAAAATATGCCCTTTTTCCTTAATTCTTACTTGCATACTTTGATATATTGTAGGTATTGAAAATTTTAAACCCTTGAAGTTAATCAGACTGGTTTTATCTGCTATTCGATAATCACTTGCTGCCATTGCCCCATTAAATAAAGACATATTCTTAACTTCTATTTTAAACTGCTCAGCAGGCACTAATTTAGTTGTCCCGTGCAATCTGTTATTGGCTTTTTGTAGCCATTCTAATGATTGTTTGCGTAAATCATCAATCCCTGTAAATTCTCTGCCAATCAAAAAGGAAGATTTGATAAAACTAACTCCTTTCTCTACCATTCCTTTGCTCTCAGGATCATAACCTTCACAGGCACTGATTTTGAATCCGGTTTGAATTGCATATTTACCAAAGGCATCATTTAGTATCAATTCTCTATATTCTTCTTTGATGATTACAAGCTTAGTTTGATCATAAAGTATTTCCGCCGGATAAGCTCCTAAATATTCAAAAGCTTCATTGTGAGCATCTATAAACTTCTTTGTATTATAGGGTGTTGTTGAAAATGCAACATACATATATCGTGACCAACAAAGTACAAAACAAACAAAATATACTTTGAATGTCTTGTTGGAATCCTTAAATGGAACATTCAACTCTCCCATATCAACTTGTATCAAACTTTGTTTGTAATGCACGACAGGCTCATAATAACGTTTGTTGGATGTTGTACAATCTTTTTTTAAATCATTACTCAATATATAATGTCTGAAAGCTCTCGATCCTGCTTTTATTGTTGGAAATTTTTCGATAAGTAATTCATATAATCGGGTCATGGTTATCTTGGGATATCGTTTGAAAGTGTCTGTTATGAAATCACAATACTGATCAAATTCACTTCTTCGTACCACTTTAGTTTCGAAATATTCCTGAGCTTCAATTCTGTCCATTTTTTTCAATTTGCTAACAGTATTTCTGTGAATACATAGCTCTCGTGAAATCTCACGGTTGGATTTTCCTTGAGATCGCATTTGTTGTACCATATGATACATTAGTGCTCCTTTCATTAGATCCTCCTTTTGGGAGAATCATCTTAATTTTGGTAAATTAAGTGGTACACTTTATTTTGCCAAATATGGTACACTTTATATTTCCACTAACA
>DAONEU010000222.1:0-2372 GCA_035403245.1 Bacteroidales bacterium
ATACCTATACAAATCAGAATGAGCGACTTAGACCCGTTTAACCATGTCAATAACGGGATCCAGTGTAGTTATTTAGATTTAGGTAGAAGTGCTTTTATTGAGGAAATTTTAGGCGACAAAATTGATTGGTTAACTATTGACTTGGTATTAGCTCATATTTCATTGGATTTTGTAGTACCAATAAACTATGGCGACAAAATTATATGTGCTTGTAAGGTAACACATTTAGGAAATAAAAGTTTTAAAATGGTTCAACATATCATAGATTCTGAAACCGGGATTATTAAAACCAAATCTGAATCAGTGATTGTTGGATTAGATCGGGAAAAGTTAGTATCTATCCCGATCAAACAAGAATACAGAGAAAAATTAAAAGAATTTGAGAATCAACATGATAAAAATATCTAACTTACACAAAACATACTTCGGAGCAGCTCCGTTACATGTACTAAAGGGGATTAACTTAGAGATAAAAGATGGAGAGATGATCTCGATTATGGGTGCTTCCGGTTCCGGAAAATCTACCCTTTTAAACATCTTAGGAATTTTGGATAACTATGATGAGGGAGATTATTTTCTTGATAATATGATCATTAGAGGATTAAATGAAACTAAATCTGCAGAACTTAGAAATAAATATATTGGGTTTGTTTTTCAAAATTTCAATCTGATACCATACAAAAATGCCATGGAAAACGTTGCATTACCACTTTATTTCAGGAATATTTCCAGAAAGAAAAGGAATGCTATTGCGATGGAATATTTAGAGAAAGTTGGACTTGCCCCATGGGCGCACCACTTCCCTAATGAAATGTCCGGTGGACAAAAGCAACGGGTTGCCATAGCAAGAGCATTGATTACTAACCCTAAAGTAATTCTTGCTGATGAACCAACCGGTGCATTGGACAGTAAAACTTCTGAAGAGGTAATCGACCTTCTTAAAGAGGTTAACCAAACCGGAATGACTATCATTGTTGTGACACACGAACAGTTTGTAGCTGAAAATACCCATAGAATCATTCGTATTAAAGACGGAATCATAGAAAACTAAAAAATATGCTTGGTATCTTCTCAGAAATTGCAACCACCTTAAAAAGGAATAAGCTTCGGACATTCTTAACCGGATTTTCTATTTCATGGGGAATTTTCATGCTTATTATTTTATTGGCTGCAGGGAATGGCCTTAAAAATGGAGTTACATCTAATTTTGGAGACAGAGCTGTAAATAAAGTGACACTCTGGGCAGGGTACACTTCAATGCCTTACAAAGGATATCCCAAATGGAGATCAATCAAATTTGATCAGTCTGATTCCCTTATGCTTTCTCAAAAGATGACACAAATTGACCAGGTAATACCTACTTTTGATTTGAATGGAAAAAATGTTACCTACAAAAAAATGAACACCACTGTTACTTTAAGTGCTGTTATTCCGGAATTTACTAAATATAATAAAGTAAAAATCACCAAAGGGAGATTCATCAACGATCTCGATATCAAAGAGTTTCGAAAAGTAATGGTCATTTCTGATAAAGATGCACTGGTTTTGTTCAATCAGGATGAACCAATAGGAAAAGAAGTGGTTTGTGATGGAATCCCCTATAAAGTTATTGGTGTTCATGAAGCTTCAAATAGATGGCAAAATGAATTTTATGTTCCATTTTCCACGATCACTTCGATTTACAACCCTTCAGAGCAACTCAACCAGTTCACCATAACTGTTAATGGTTTAAAAACAGCTGAAGCAAATAAGGATTTTAATGATCAAATAAGAAATAGCATGGCCAGAAAGCATGATTTCTCGCCTGAGGATCAGGATGCGATCTATATTTGGAATATGTTGGAAGATTATTTACAAACCATGAAAATATTCAATGCTATCAATTTATTTGTCTGGATTGTTGGAATTGGTACATTAATTGCCGGAATTGTGGGTGTTGGAAACATTATGTTGATTACGGTAAGAGAACGAACCAAAGAGTTTGGAATTCAAAAAGCTTTAGGTGCAAAACCATCAAAAATTCTTTGGCAAGTGGTACTAGAATCATTGATCATAACAGGAATATTTGGATATATTGGGATGATCTCAGGGGTTATACTAACTGAAATCATCAATTATGTGATGGTGACAATGGCCGTAGGTAAAACTGAGGAGTTTTCTGTATTTCAAAACCCAACAGTTGACTTAGGTATTGCCATTTCTGCAACACTGGTTTTGATGATTGCCGGTGTATTGGCAGGTTATTTCCCTGCCAGAAGAGCAGTCAGAATCAAACCAATTGAAGCATTAAGATACGAATAGAAAACGCGATTACAATACAGATGATAGATACAGATAAATTTAAAGAGATTTGGCAGACCATCACCCGGAAT
>DAONEU010000223.1:0-2370 GCA_035403245.1 Bacteroidales bacterium
GCGCTACTCCAAAAAGACACTCTGATGCCGTTTGGAAAAAATTTAGAGCCGCTTGTGACAAATTCTTTGAAGCTAAATCTTACTATTTCTCTAATGCTAAAACCATTGAAGCTGATAATTTAGCTAAAAAAGAGGAAATTATTAAGAAAATTTTGGAACACCAATTTTCAGAAGATAAAAACGAAAATTTGGATACGATGAAAGCTTATCAAAGAGAGTTCCTCGAATTGGGTCATGTGCCAAGAAAAGATAAAGATCGCGTTTATGAAGAGTTCAGAACTGCTGTGAACAAACGTTTTGGCGATCTTAAAATGTCAATGGACGATGTTAAAAAAGGAAACTTTAAATCAAAAATTGATAATATTCTTAATAGCCCAAATGCGGATAGAATCTTAGATAAAGAGAAACGATTCTTAATGAATAAGTTACAACAATTGAAAGATGATATCGCCCTATGGGAAAATAACTTGGGATTCTTTGCCAACTCAAAAAATGCAGATCTATTGAAAGCAGAATTTGAGAAAAAGATTGAAAGTGCAAGAGAGGAAGTGAAAGAATTGCAATACAAAATTAAAATGATGAACCAACCCAAATAATCATTAAAATTTTAATTTATGAAAGCAAAATTTACAATCATGGTTTTGTTGGCAGCCGCTTTTATGCTGTCGGCTGTCCATTATGAACCTAGTAAGGGGGATAGAATTATCGCTACTTACTACATCTACAAACCCGAAACGAAATCGGAATCTAAAGTTCAGATTTATAAAAATAAAGAGGGTAAGTATGAAGGTAAAATCATCTGGTTGAAAAAACCTAACAATCCTGACGGTACTCCAAAAGTGGATAAGAATAATCCTAATCCAAAATTGAGAACTGTTCGTTTGGATAACTTGGTGATTCTTAAAGGTTTTAAATACAATCCGGGCTCAGATGAGTGGATTGATGGCGAAATCTATGATCCCGATGATGGCAAAACCTATAGTTGTAAATTGAAATTCGAATCAGATAAAAAATTAAAAGTAAGAGGTTATGTTGGTATTCCTGCTCTAGGAAAATCAATGTACTGGACTAAACTCTAAATGAATCCTTCCGGAATCAGAATCGATAAATGGCTGTGGATGGTGCGGGTGTATAAAACCCGCACTATGGCCACAGATGCTTGCAATGCAGGTAAAATAAAAATGAATGGAGATAACGTAAAACCCTCCAAAATCGTTAAAATGGGTGAGATCTACGCCATCAAATTAGATCAACTGGATAAGTCAATACAAGTGCTTGACTTCCCCAAAAGTAGGGTAGGAGCCCCTTTGGTTCCCAATTTTTATACCGACTTAACCACACCTGAAGAATACGAACGCGTGAAATCACTCAGAACCCGTTTCGAAATCAGAGATCACGGTGACGGTAGACCAACAAAACGAGATCGTCGGCAAATCGATTATCTTAAAGATTACTTTGGAAATGATTAACCATTATTAAACCAATAAATATGGAAAAAAATAAAACAAATTTTAGTATTTTTATTATCGGAGCACTTTTCTTTGTGTTCGGTTTTGTGACCTGGTTGAACAATGTGCTCATCCCATTTCTGCAAACATCTTGTGAATTAACCTCTACTCAGGCGTCACTCGTTAATTTTGCTTTTTACATTTCCTATTTTGTAATGGCTATTCCATCCTCCTATATTCTAAAAAAGACCGGTTTTGCGAACGGTATGGCACTCGGATTGATCATTATGGCCATCGGTTCTATCTTGTTCGTTCCAGCAGCTCTAAACCGCAATTTTGTCCTTTTCTTAATCGGACTTTTCGTTCAAGGTACAGGTCTTGCACTCCTTCAAACTGCTGCTAATCCTTATGTGACGATCCTTGGCCCTATTGAATCGGCTGCCAAAAGACAAAGTATCATGGGTGTATGCAACAAAGTGGCCGGTATGATCGGTATTTTAATCCTTTATTCTGCCATTTTCTCCGGTTCTGAAGGACTTATTGCACAAATCAACGACCCAAATACTCTTCCTGCAATTAAAGACCAATTATTGTCAGAATTATCTAGAAATGTGATCCTTCCCTATATCATCATGACTTGTGTTTTGATTGCATTGATGATCTTTGTAAAAGCCGCTAAATTACCCGATATCAGTGAAGACGCTAATAGTTCTGAACTTGATACTCCTAAAAAATCAATTTTTGCGTATCCTTATTTATGGATCGGAATCATTGCTTTGTTCTTCTATGTAGGAGCAGAAGTGGTATCTGTTACCTATTTGATTCAATATGGTGACTATTTTGGAATTGCAAAAGAGGTTTCTAAAAACTTCGGAATTTATGCCCTAATCTCTTTGGTTGTAGGGTATTTGATGGGTATTGT
>DAONEU010000224.1:0-2355 GCA_035403245.1 Bacteroidales bacterium
TCACTTTCCGCTTCGCGTAAATCTCCTGAAACGAAACCACTCGGTGGATGTCGGTGCCGATGAAATGATAGGAATCACTTTCAAGAAGTTCTAGGGCATTTTGGTACACTTTAGGACCGTAAAAACCGAGAATAGAGGGGAGATTGAGTTGATAAAACACACAAAGCTGCTTCAGCTGTCGGTGATGCTCTTTGGTCATGTAACTGTAACGTTCCGGATGCGCCAGCACAATCTGATACCCTTTGTCTTTTGCCTCTTTGATTGCCGCCATAAACCCCGGAGGCTCAAATGCATAGGAGGTCTCCACCAACAAATAGTTTTCCTTGATGGTCAACAGATCCCCTTTTTGCAGATGCTCCCCAAATTTGGAATCAATCATATACTCAGCCCCCAAACGAAGCTCGATGTTTCCTTTATATACTCCCTGTAACTCGGCAAAGCGGGCTTTCAGAAAATGGGGGTCATTTTGTGGGTACTCATCCATAATGTGGGGCGTTAACACGATCGCTTTGACCCCCTCCTCCTCAAAAAGCTGCAACAACTCTAAAGATTCTTCGATTGTTTTGATCCCATCATCTACTCCCGGTAAAATATGGGTGTGATAATCGGTGAAGTGGTTTAAAAAACCACTCCTAAGCAACGTTTTTTTATTCTGGAAACACATTATTTCTCTTTGTGTTAAAGTTTATATATTTTTATAATCGTCTCTACTATTTGGTTCCAACATTCCGGATCGGTGGTGGAAAAAATATAATCAAATTGGCCCTTGGTTTTCTTCTTTGAATCTAAAGAATCAACCAGTAATATCTTCATTTTATATTCAGAACCCAATGCTGCAATACTAATGTTTAAATCGTCTCTCCCAATCATCAAAAGCGATTCTGATGGATTTCTGAAAATCTCATCCCTCATCTGTTCTATCACCACTCCGGAATTGTTTATAAGTTCCTGATCCTCAAATTCTAAAATGGAATAGGGAACATTCACCTTGTATTTCTTTAAACATTTCTTAAACGTATTGTGGGTTTCCTCTTGACACAGACATAAAAATCTGTAAAAAAGATATTTCCCCTCCTTTTGAATCTTCTCAATTTGACTACATAACGGCAGTATTAACTCGAAATCTGATTGAGATTTGATGACAATAGATAATTTCATAATGTGTGTTTTAGTCTTTTTTATTCCATTTTTTTGATAGTGGAGTCAATATTTTAGTGGTTTTTTTAATATGTCTCTTGAAATAATTTTTGGTTCTGTTCACCAGATCGATCTGTCTGTAAATAAAGGTGAATGGAACAATATAGAACAGGGCAACGCAACCAATCAGAATTGTAAGTAATGTATAAAACCCCACTTTAGCTTGTAGCGTGTAGATCAATAGGATCAATAAAATGGAGAACGAGGCGATGAGGAGTGTGGCTTGGTGATGGGAGTACCCATTGGCGATCAGTTCATGATGTACATGGGTTTTGTCAGCCTTGAAGGGTGAGCGCCCCCTCAAGATCCGCAAAGTAAACACACGGATTGTATCAAAGATGGGCATCGCTAAAATGGCGATCGATACAACCGGTGAACTTTTAATGACCAGATGTTGTGGTTCTGTGATCGAGAACTCATTAAAACGGATGGCGAAGGTGGCTAAAATAAACCCCACGATCAGAGAGCCGGTATCCCCCATAAAGATCTTTCGGTCCCCTTTAGCGAAGTTGTAAATGAGGAATGCCGATAATGCACCGATCAATGAAGAACAGGCTACCGATCCGTTTATTTTGTGAAGATGAATGAAATAGGCGCCAAATCCCAGGCATGCCACAATCCCGATGGAAGCGGCTAACCCATCGATCCCATCCATAAGGTTGAGCGCATTCGTGATCGCCACATAGATGAACAGAGAGAGGAACAGAGAAGCAATGTAGGGAATCTCACCAATACTCATGATCCCATGCAGATTGGTGATCCGCACATTGGCCAGAACAATCATGATCAATCCGGCAGTTATCTGTCCCATCAGCTTGGTTTTGGGAGGAAGCACATAGATGTCATCCCGAAGTCCAATGATGAAAATGATCAGACACGACAAGGTCAAAAAGGGGAGTATCTTCGATTCGTTCATCCCGGCAAAAATCAGCATCGGAACCATAAACGCAACATAGATCCCCACTCCACCCAAAGTAGGCACCGGCTTCACATGCGACGATCGATTCACAGGTGTAGACAAAAACTGCTTGTCTCTCGCCAGCACGATAATCCGCGGAATCATAAAAAAAGAGATCAAAAATGCAATCAAAAATGCAAGAAACACCTGCACCTCAAATGATAACAATTCTTTAATTTGCATATAATTTTTATTTTATT
>DAONEU010000225.1:0-2342 GCA_035403245.1 Bacteroidales bacterium
AGCGTTTTGCTTGAATTTACATTATTTCTGTAACCTCTTCGAGGTAGTAGTTTATCGTGAGGGCTTCATCCTTCCGCAGGTGGCGCTGCGCTGACCTACGGTTACTAATCTGAAACCTCTTCGAGGTTTTTTCCCAAATAACGCTTTATTTCACCCATTTTGGTGCATAATAATTACAAATCATTTACACTCTAAAAAATAATCTTTAAATGTCTAAAGTTCATCTAAAACTTTATTAAAAATTTTCATTTCATCTATTTAATTTATCCATTTTTGATTTTTCCATCTTAACTATATCCCCAATTTTCACTTCCCCTTTTTTATCCGGAGAGTTTGAGACTAGCGTTTCACCAGTAATTGAAATTTGGTTTTCTGCATTGGCATTAATCAGATAAAATTGTGCTGTATATTTAATGGGATTGTCAAATTGGGTTTGGAAAGATGGGAATTGCATTAGATCATTAAAAACATCATTTTTTTAATAATTTATTCCCCATTAATAAAGTTTTTCTTATTTTTGTTTTTCAATATTTGAAAAATTAATTCTATAATCGAATGACTAATCTAACTCAAAACAATTCAGAAACTAAATACCAACAATTTGTAATAGAACTCATTGAACTTGTTCAACAACATCGAACTCAAGCTGTTCAGGCAGTTCAAACTTATACTAACCAATTGTATTGGAAAATTGGAGAACTTATTATTGCAAGACAAAACGAATATGGTTGGGGAAAGTCTATCGTGAAACAACTCAGCATTGATTTGAATCATAATCTTGGCAATGGTATTAGTTGGTCACCTCGTAACCTTTGGTTTATGCGTCAGTTGGTCGAAGAATATTCAAAAGTGAATCAGATTGATTCAGAATTGGAAAACATAAAAGTGAAACGGGCCGTTTCACTTTTAGAAAATGTTAAGGAACTTGTATTTAATGTGCCTTGGAAACATAACATAACGTTACTTCAAAAAGTAAAAAACAACGATGAACGTATCTATTATTTACAAACAACAATAAAAAATCGGTACAGCCATTCAGTGTTACTTCATCAGATAAAAGCCGATGCATACAGCAATTACTTTTTACACCCTTCGCAACATAATTTTGCGACAGCTTTGCCCGAACATGTGATGGAACAAACCAAAGAGAGTATAAAAAGTGTTTATTCTCTCGATTTTCTGGATATTAACAAACCGATTACCGAAAGGGCACTGGAGAGTTCGATGGTAGAAAATGTAAAACGTTTTATGCTAGAATTAGGTTATGGATTTTGCTTTATTGGAAATCAGTATCGCATAAGTTTAGGCGAAAAAGAGTATTTCATTGATCTTCTTTTTTACCATCGCATCATAAAATGTTTAGTAGCAGTCGAGTTAAAAGTTACTGAATTTTCACCTGAATTTGTGGGAAAACTCGATTTCTATCTGCAAATTATTGATGAAAAACTGAAACAACCCGACGACAAACCAAGTATTGGTATATTGTTGGTTCCGAGCAAAGACCATTTGGAAGTTGAATATGCTCTTCGAAGTGCCTCAAAGCCAATAGGAGTTGCAGAATATACTTTAAGCAATAAATTACCAAACGATCTAAAAGGGAAACTACCTTCTGCAGATGATTTTAAAAATATGATATTTTAAAAAAACAAAAATATATGTTAGAACAAGCTAAAATTGAAAGACTTTTACGTCTCATAAAAATGCTTACAGGTAATATGTCTTACTCATAATGAATTTCCTTTATTAGATTTCATGTACTTAATTTTTTTTAATGATGAAGCAAAAATAAAATCGTGATTTGACAGTTAATGACAAAATAATGAATAATTAATAATGAATAATTAATAATAAATGAAAAAAACCTCTACAACACCCACTGAAACTACAATCCAATATACTTGTAAAGGGTTTAATTGGGGTAGTTTCTCGTGAGGCTTATCCCAGCGCACGCATATCACGTGGTTAGTCAAAAATTGACGGAGCAAAGTTACATTTTTTTATATAACAAATTTAACGCTCCTCCGGAACGAAATTGGAACTGTGTATGCTTTTAAAGGGCTCACTAAGGGCTTAAATTAATATAGAAAAACGTCTATAAACAATTAATATCATTGAATATCATTGTATTGCATAAATCTTAAAGGGCTCATTAAGGGCTCAATGAAGGAGCAAAAGCAGAAAAAATTCAGGTTATCTCGCCAAAATCTCGCCAAAAAATGGTTATAGTTATTTTTTTAATGAGGGAATAAGTGAGGGAATATAAGAGGAAATAAATTTTTCTATTTTTTGTTTTGATTTATGCCACCATTGGCGGCAGAATTTGCAGTAATATATTTTACGAT
>DAONEU010000226.1:0-2340 GCA_035403245.1 Bacteroidales bacterium
GCTGCTTCCGCTTTTGCCAATTCCATTTTTATCATCATTTTCATTTTCAGTTTAGGCTTCTCTCTAGGGATAACGCCACTTATTGGAAATGCTTTCGGAAAGAAACAAAACAAAAAAATCACTGTCCTTTTTCAGAATGGACTCTTAGTGAACATCCTGCTCAGTTTGCTTTTAATGGTACTATTTATGCCTCTTGCACCCGCATTACGATGGATGAATCAACCTCCGGATGTTGTTGAGATGGCGATCCCCTATTTCTTGATTTTGATGACTTCTGCACTCCCTTCGGCTGTTTTTTTTGCATACCGACAATTTGGAGAAGGTATTGGAAATACAAAAATTGCCATGTGGATCACCTTGTTAGGAAATGTGGTGAATATTTTCTTTAACTATCTATTGATATACGGAAAATTCGGATTTCCTGAAATGGGATTGATTGGAGCCGGTATCGGAACACTCATTGCCAGGATTTCCATGGCTGTTGCTTTTATCTGGGTAGTTCAAAAGAAATCGATCTTTGAACCCTATCGACGCTATTTCTCCAAAGAAAATTTCCAAAAATTAGCTTGTATCAGACTTATTAAAACCAGTTTTCCTATTTCAGGACAGCTATTGGTAGAAGTTTTATCGTTTAGTGTCAGCGCCATTATGGTAGGTTGGATCAACAAAGAGAATCTGGCAGCCCATCAGATCGCATTAACGATGGCTTCAGGAACATTTATGCTCGCTCTGGGAGTCGCTTCTGCTACAACGATAAGGATATCCCATCAATTTGGGAGCGGCCATTACAAGGCAACTAAAGTAGCTGCTATTGCAGCGATGCATCTGGCAGTAATACTCATGAGTTTCAATGCTGCCATGTTTTTTATCTTCCGAAACCAGATCCCGATGATCTTTTCAACTGATCCCGTTGTGATCAGGATTGCTGCACAATTGTTAATTGTCGCAGGGTTCTTCCAAATATTTGACGGACTACAGATTGTAGGTTTATCTGCATTAAGAGGATTAGCCGATGTTAAAGCAGCCATGTATATCGCAGCCATTTCCTATATTGTTATATGTTTACCATTGGCCTACTTGTTCGGTTTTCCATTACACTTAGGTACCGTAGGTGTTTGGATAGGATTAGCGATTGGACTGGTGATTGCAGCTTTAGCCTACCGGGCCCGTTTCAATTATTTTATGAAAAAATATATCAAATAACAGGGTTACGGAAATCTGATAAAATAATCATAAGAACCTTCAGGAGGGGGTGGATTCTTTGAAACGCTTCCAACATATTTCATTTTAAGGAAATCATTCGTATAAAACTCAATATTAAATACATCATAAGCCCCAAAAGGGTCACCTAATTCCATATCAATTATAAACCCATAAGTACTACGCATATAATAAAGCCCCCAGGTTTCTCCGACTCCAGCATAAAACCAACCGGATTCTGTATTATACATAGTCAAAATTCTTGAAGTTGTTAGTAAAGAATCATTCACAAAGTGCACATAGTTTTGGTAAGGAACGTTTGTAACAGTTGTAATGATTGGTTCCATAGGAAAGTTGCCGGGTAAAGTACCCCAATAACCGATCATATCAAGATCTCCTGTAGTGGGTGTAAAGATATTAAAAAAGATATATCCGTTATGATCAATCTTTTCGGAACCTGATTTGGTGTTTCCATTTTTCCAACAAACAAAAGATAAAGAGTCACCAATCACAAAATGATTCGAATCATCTTTGTAAGGAGATGGTTCAGAAGTGGGTTCATTAACCACACTACTTTCCAGGTCAATCATATTGGATTGATTACCCGGTGTGGATTGAATCAACTTAATCGATGTTTTTTGTTTTGCGGTTCTGGCTTGCAGAATATAGATCCCTTCTTTGGGTGGTGAAACAGTAAGTTTATAGATTCCGGGTTCACAGGTTAGGGTATTTTCAGCGCACTTTCTGCCCAAAATATCGAATAATGAAATCACTACTGATCCTGATTCGATGGTATTAAGCGTTACAGTTGTAGCCCCAATAATCGGATTTGGATAGTTGTTTTCAAATCCAAATTTAGAGGTTTCAACAATAGGATTATCAATACCCACAGTCGAAGAATACAAAATGGTATCAGGGTAGAGTTTTACCCATTTTTCGCCTGTACGAAGGTTTAAAATCTGGATACTGTCAAATGGCAATTTGATCATATCAACTCTCGATTTCAACACCACCCGAACAGACTGACTAAATCCGAATAAAGCGAACACAGTCAAGAAAATAAGAAAGAAAAACTTTTTCATAGGGTTAAGATTTTTAGGATTATTTCATCTGAATAATTTTTTGCAAATATAAAAAAAA
>DAONEU010000227.1:0-2325 GCA_035403245.1 Bacteroidales bacterium
AAAGTTACGCGGACTCACGGATGCATACTTTGGTAACATGTGTAAAGTTACGCGGTCTCACTGACATGTACTTTCGGCAAATGCCCAAAGTTGGTGTCAGGGAAGCCCCCAGCCCCCCTCAAGGGGGAGTTAAGACCATTCGGGTATTTCAAAACTTTGTGTTAACATAAAAAAAAATCATCACTGCACTCTTAAAGCCCCTTTCCCGATAAGTCGGGACGCAGTAGGGGTTTGGGGCAGATTGTTATCTCCCATTCAACTTTTATTAATACCGCCCCAAGCCCCTCCCGATAAATTCCCGATAAGTCGGGACAGGCAGGGATAAATTGCGGGGATGTGAAGACCATTCGGGTATATCAAAAATTCATTTCATCGTAAACATTAATCACTGCTCTCTTTAAGCCCCTAAAGTGGATGTAAAATACCTTCGTCTCGTAATAAATTAATGTAAATGTACAAAAATTCATCGCAGCTCTCATTAAGCTACTTTAGAGCCTGTCCCTGCCTGTTCTGACTTTTTTTTCGGGAAATTTATTTTGGTAAGTTCATTTCGGGAGGTTCGGGGCAGATTGTTCTGTTCCTTATGATCAGAATCCGAAATTTAAACCTGAAGTTAAACTTTTTCGGGTAATTTTTTGAAATAGAATTGCCCTTAAAATTATCGAAAAAGATAATTCTGGAAAATATTATAAGAAGCAAAGTGAAATTTTAATAAAAATATTATAAAAATATACTGTATGTATATGATTGATAATAAGATTTATATGATTTTTTACAGGAAATATATCTGATTTGTATAAAAAGTTAAAGAAAATAATTTGGTAATTTAAAAAAATGGTTTTATATTTGTGAGATTTTCTGGACGGGTAAGTCTATTCGTTTGGGAAATTAAAAAAGGATTATCCGCGGATAATTCATCTTTGAAATCTTGGATTATAACAGACTATTCCACTGTATTGGAAACGAGGGATTGTTCGTATGGATAATTAATTATTAATAAAAATTTAAAATAATAATTTTATCGCTTATGAAGAATTTAATTGTGTATCCATTACAAAAACTGAGGAATGATGAATTCCCCGACGTAGTGGATTTTACGCTGGATATTGTTGAGAAACATAATCCGGTTGAGTTAAAAATAGAAGGTTTTTATAACCGGCTTTTGGAAAAACGACCTTTGCTGGAAGAGTTTTCGGAAGATTCTAATCTCGCTCCTCAAAAAGAGTTGATTGATTCTGAACGAAAAGAAAGATGGCAGGTAATTTTGGCAATTAAGCAGCATGCAAATGCTGCCGAAAAAGCAGCGATTGGTACGCAGTCGGATGCCCGCATGAAAGTTTTTCCCCTGGTTAATAATCATCTTTCTGATTTAACTTCAAAAAACCAAAAAGTAATCAACCGCGCTGTAGTTGATTTCCTTCGGGAATATGACGATAACGCGGAACTGATTCCCGCAGCAACTCTTCTGGGTATTGATGTGTACATTGATAAACTGAAAACATTGCAGCAAAGTTTTAATGCGAATATCGCGGCCCGCAGAAAGAGCATATCTGCTAAACGGTCAGTGAAATTGCAGGACATTAAACTGGAATTGGTAAATACTATTGGAAAGCTATTTAGTGCAATCGAAGTGGCACAGGATGAAAATCCTGCAATTGACTACACTCCGTTGATTAATGAACTCGGAGAACTGATGGTAACTTACCGCGCGTTAGTCAAAGGCAGAAGTACCCGCGCCAAAACCAGTGCTGATAAAAACGCAATGACAGCCGAACTGTCCTCTAAAACAACTCCGGCTGCCATATAATGCAAGGCACATCTTGTTAGAAAAAGCCCCGTATGTCTGTTTGCGGGGCTTTTTTATTTCACCCCGTTTCCTTTTCTATGTAAATAACTATTAATCCGGTAGTCTGATACGAACCTCAACTTACATTTTGAAAGGCTGACAAAAGTAACTATTTAAAATGTACCAATATGTTAATGGTGTGTTAATTAATGTTTTATTTCAGGTTTATGTTGGATTTTTCTCTCTAAAATTGATTTTATATGATTATTTACGCGTTTATATAGCTTTATTTTTCTTTTTATTGCAGAAATATTCTGTTTTCCACGGAAATATTACCACTTCACAATACTTCCTCTCCACAAAATCATCGTTTCATTGTCATTTCACTCCACTATCTTAGTTAATATAACCTGATAAACTTTCCAACTTGATGAACTTTATAACTTAAAGAACTTTCCGACCTTATAAACTTTCCAACTTGATGAACTTTACAAACTTTAAACTACCATATTTTTTCCTGATTTAATTATCTTTGCATT
>DAONEU010000228.1:0-2321 GCA_035403245.1 Bacteroidales bacterium
TACGTATTAATTTAATATTTGGGTATTATTTTTCGGTTCATTATTATTTTGAACTCACTAGTGTCCCATTAAAATTTGAGTGTTTTTAAAAATCAAATAAATTTGGCTCAATAATTCTTAAACGATCTTTATCATCTTGAAGTTTTGGTTTTTCGAACAGGTCTCGAAGATGAGTTTTATCAGTTAATGATATACTTAATATTTGCAATACTTCGTACGTACTTCTATCAAGTTGCATGTCTTTTTGGATTATAGCAACCAAACAGTAAGTGCATATAGCAACGTAAATTTGGATACGAACTGCATTTTCAGTTGTCCCCCAGAATTTTTTTATTTTAAGATGCTGTTTTAACCATTTAAAAAACAACTCAACTTGCCAGCGATTCTTATAAAGTTCTGCAGCCTGAAGTGCTGAAATATGCATTGCATTTGTTAAGAAAACGAACTCACGTTTTTGTTCTTCATCCCAGTATTTGACTAAACGAAGTCTTTCCGGATAGTATTGATTTGGATAAAATCCAGTCAATTCAATCAAGATATCTGAAAGTACATTTTTAGGTAATCTACGTTTCCATTTAATGACTTTATACTGTAGATTCTTTTTTGCCCTGATAACGAAGAAAGCTTGAATTTGGTGAATCTTATACAGCATTTTAAAATTGTTGTAGGCCCTGTCAAATATGTAATAAGAACCTGACTCATAAGGAATTTCTTTCATAGCCTTTGAATCGTGTACAGACGCTTCGGTGATATGAAAAAATGCAGGTACTTGTGTCTCTATATCGTATAAGGTATGCACCTTGATTCCACCTTTTTTCTTGCGAAACTTCGCCCACCAAAAAACGGAAAGGCATAAATCAATGGTTGTTGAATCGAAAGCATATACATTCCCCCCAAGTTTGAATATGTCAGAAACTCTTTTCTGTCGTGCCTCATTCATCATGTAGTAAGCAAATTCTTCAACAATACGATAATCTCTGTCTTGATTGGCTCTTGCCAGGGATGATTTTGAAACATTTTTACCCAAGCCCAAGTGATATGATTTGGAATGATGAGCATCCAATGCTACAATCAAATCTCTCAGACTTTCACGGTTGGATAATTGTCCGAACATCATAGCAAGTAGTTGATTCCAACAGGTAAAATGTTTCACGTATTTGTCGCCATCAAACTTGCGGACAATATAATTGAATTTATTCCTATCTATAAAAGAGGTTAACTGAGCGAAAACGTATTTATCTTTATGCATTTGCAAAACTTTTTATTGTAATGCAAAAGTGCTATTTGAAATCCGTTTAATCGAAAAAACTCAGCAAATAACTAAATTTCAAATATTTCAAAGAATATTTTTAGATTTTAATGGGACACTAGTGTTTTGAACTTTAAAATAAGTTAATATTTCTTAACGTTATAAAATGCTGTAACACTTTATGTTTTTTTGAGTCTAATTATAACAGAAAATACATTTAAATCCCATAATATGAAAAAAGTTTTATTTTTATTCTTTTCCATTCTTTGTTTATTTCAGAGTTATGGTCAACAAACAATCGTAGTTGCGAATGGAACAACAACAAACGTGTATCTACCGGTTTACGGTTATATGATGGATGTAAATCAACATAATCAGTTGATCTATCCCGCATCACAAATTTCAACCATTTCCGGAGCACTCATTCTCAAAATGTCTTTTGATGGAAATCCAACCGTTACAAACAATTGGGGTGGTGCTACTGCTGTAATTAGTCTCGCAACTACACCTGATTCAGATTTTGTGAATCCTGTTTTTGACACGACAGCATTAACTCAAGTCTATTCAGGCCCCATCTCTGTTGTAAATGGTATTATGACCATTCAATTTATCACTCCATTTTTGTATCAAGGAGGTAACTTATTGGTGGATATTGTTACTACAACCAATGGAGACGATGGAACTATGACCTTCTTTGGAGTTACATCCAATAGTGCGGGTCTTAGTTTGTTAGAATACGATACAGATCCTACCATGGTTCCATTTCTTCCCAGAAATACTATTGAGTATGTGATAGGAACTCCTATCGTTTTAACTCATCCTGCATCTAATATTTTGGATCAATCAACAACCTTGCACGGTGCATTTTATAATCTTACTTCAAATAATTATGGATTCCAGTACAGATTAAGTAGTACCACAGATTGGACAAGTGCCACAACTGTTCAAGCAACTTCTAACCCTATGCAGGAAGATATCACCAATTTAACTCCGAATACAGACTATATTTATCGTGGGTTTGCATCAGACGGTACGATAACCTATTATGGAGACTCCATCTATTTCTCTACGA
>DAONEU010000229.1:0-2284 GCA_035403245.1 Bacteroidales bacterium
TCTCATATCTAATATCATATAAAACATTACCCAGGTCGAAGATAATGTTCTTGATATTTGTTAAATCTGGTTGTTTCATTAAAATAGTCGCGCTAAAACAGTATCGATTAATTTTTCCATGTAGGTATGGTAGTTGGAAGAGAACTCTTTGGTTACTCTATTCGCTATCCCTACACAAACAGTCAAAGTTTGATGCCCAAACAGGTGTCCCAATCCGTAAACAGCGGAACACTCCATTTCAAGGTTTGAAAATTTATGGTTTTGAAATTCAAAAGTTTCTATTAAATTGTTTAGATTTGGATGACTTAATTCACCTCTTAAGACTCTTCCTTGAGGCCCAAAGAAGCCGGGAGCACTAGCAGTGATCCCTTTCACCATGTCAAAAGCTACCTGATTCAGTAAAGTTGGGTCTGCAGGAAAACAGTAAGGGTGGGGTAGTCGTTCACCCCAGCCGGTATGTTGAATGAAATGATCTACGAGAGGTTCATAAGTGCTGTTGTCGTGTTGATAGAATTGAAGAAGTCCATCAAATCCAAATCCGTATTCACCGGCAATGAAGGAGTTCACAGGAATATCTCCCTGTAGGATTCCACATGTTCCGATCCTTACAATACGTAGTGATTTTAGTTGTTCTTTCACCTCCATCTTCTCAAAATCGATGTTGGCTAATGCATCCAACTCATTCAAGATGATATCGATATTGTCGGTTCCCATTCCTGTAGATAGAACAGTGATCCGATTTCCTTTGTAGGTTCCGGTATGGGTAACGATTTCTCGGTTGGATTGTTTCACTTCGATGTGATCAAAACGAGCGGAGATGGTGGGCACTCTGCCCGGATCGCCTACAAGTATGATTGTATCAGCTAACTGATCGGGAGTGATACCAATATGATATATTGCTCCTGAGGATTGTCTGGGTAATTCAGATGCACGTATTTTCATAAAAAAAGAGATTTAAAACAAAAAGATTAATCGAGAATTCTTAAGAATTCAACGGTTAAATCCCAAACTTGTTGTACGGATTCAATATTTACTCTCTCTTGAGGGGAGTGAGGATCTTCGATGCTAGGACCATAAGAGATCATATCAAGATGGGGTGCTTTTTCGAAGAAAAGGCCACATTCCAGTCCTGCATGGATCGCTTGAACATCATAAGGTTTATCTAGTTTATTTTTATAAGCACGTGATAAATATTTAAGTGCTACAGAATTAGGATTAGGTGTCCAACCGGGGTATTCATCACCGGTAACAACATCCTCAATCCCGGCAGAATATAAGGTAGCAGAGATCATATCTACTGCATCTTTCTTTTTAGATTTAACTGAACTTCTTTGACTGGTGCTGATCACGATTTGATCTTTTTCAGTTTTCACAGAAGCCAGATTGGAAGATGTTTCTACAAAATTGGGGATATCCTGAGCCATATAAAGTACTCCGTGAGGACAGGTATAAAGTGCATTTAACAGATCCACTTGATCATATTCGTTAAGGATCCTTTTTGGAAGTGGAATCTCTTCAAAAGAAACGGCAACATATGGATCAGTAACAAAGAGCTCTTTTCTATAAAGGTCATGCATTGATTTAAGATAAGCTTCAAATCCCATTTTTTTGTTTTTGGGAATAATCACTTGAGCTCTACCTTCGCGGGCAATAGCATTTTTAACGGTTCCCGCATTGATCGTTGCAATACGAAGATCGTAGTCGTTGTAGGCATTCCAAAGGATTCTATTCAAAAGTTTAACTGCATTACCGCGACCATAATTAATATGTGCACCGGAGTGTCCACCTTGTAAACCGGTTACAGAAACCAGATAGGCAACATGATCAATTGGATTGAAAGAGTCCCATTCAGGGGTCATTTTGCCTTCGGTATCAATACCACCGGCGCAACCAATGAAGAACTCACCCTCTCTTTCGGAATCAAGATTGAGCAACATTTTTCCTTTCAGGAAGGAAGGATCGAGGCGAAAAGCACCTGTCAAACCGGTTTCTTCATCAACAGTAAATAGGAAATCGATAGGACCGTGTGGAATGTCAGTAGCTTCCATCAATGCCAATTCTATTGCAACACCAATACCATTATCAGCACCTAAAGTGGTTCCTTTTGCGCGCAACCATTCTCCGTCCACATACATTTGGATTGGATCTTTATAAAAATCGAATTGGATATCATTTTCTTTCTCGCAAACCATATCGATATGGCTTTGGAAAATAACCGGAGTAACATGCTCTTTTCCAGGGGTGGCAGGTTTTGAGATGAGAATGTTTCCTGCTTCATCTTTTT
>DAONEU010000230.1:0-2263 GCA_035403245.1 Bacteroidales bacterium
CCAAAATTAAGTTTAGGTTGAATTGAGGTATAGCTTTTTCCTAGAGTAAAATCACGATACATATTTTCTGCTGCATGTTTAAAGCCACCCCCAACGGCACTAAACGGGATGCTGACGATCACAAATGCTTGTCCTGCAGTGAAGGAGGCTATTCCGGCATTCGTAAAAATACGACCCTCTGGAGTATAATCACCAAACACATAATCGCCCAATATATACATGACTCCACCAAGAATAGACATGGTGATCCCTGCTGATTTCAAATCTTTCCCATTTTTAGTCAATTGTTGTCCGAAATTAAACTTCTCGTAGATAGCCGTTTCATTAAGGGTGGAGAGATAGTCCAATTTTTCATTATCAGGCATATTCATCAGTTGATCGTAAGATAGTATGATGGGTATGGTTTCTGTGAAGTTTGTATCAAAATTATTTTGATTGTCATAGTATGTATTGTCGTAATAATCGTTCTGATTGTAAACCATAGGTTCGAAGGTTTCCACTTTCCCGTTTTGATACACAATCATG
Organism: Bacteroidales bacterium; assembly: GCA_035403245.1. Lineage (GTDB taxonomy): Bacteria > Bacteroidota > Bacteroidia > Bacteroidales > WCHB1-69 > UBA5429. Next base: position 526 of record DAONEU010000230.1, read on the forward strand.
TGGACATCGCTTCTTTTCAACACATAAGTGGGCCCTTCCAGATTTTCGAAGTCTTTGTATTTGATCTCCTGATCGTTGATTTCCAATACTTTTGCCTTAATGCTTTTAGACTCAACGGTAATCACAATATCTTGCGCATGCACAGCTATTGCCATAAATAAACAGATAACACTTAAAACTAAACTTCTCGAAATGGTTTTCATAGATTACTTATTTTTATTCCTGCTCTTTTGGCTTCACAGGTATTGCCTCTGAAAATCCTCTGCCTATCTCAACGATGTCAATAACAACGCAAAAATAAAAAAAATATTTTACAAAAACCTTTCAACGTTCGATGTTCGATGTTCGAAGAAGTGCCGACAGCCTACTTTCCTAGATTCGATTGGTTCACAAAGTTCCACAAAGTTTACACGAAGTAAATGAAGGTTTTCTTTGTGAAACTTTTATTAACTTCGTTTAACTAGGTGCTCCAAAAAATGCGCTAATAATAAACGAATTATATTTTTCATTTATTTTCATTATAATCAAAATAAATTATATATTTGCAAATTAATTTAAATATATTGAAAATATATAAATATTTCAAATATGAAAAATATTATCAAAAGAGATCAGTATATCAATAAAATAGAACCTTTTATTGATCAACAAATCGTTAAAGTAATCACTGGACATCGACGGGTTGGTAAGAGTTATATCCTTTATCAACTGATGGAGATTATTAAGAAGAAAAATGATAAAGCAAAGATGATCTATATCAACAAAGAGGATATTGCTTTTGATCAGATTCGTAACTATGAACAGTTAAATGAATATGTTATTTCAAAAATGGTTTCGGATCATAAAAATTATATCTTAATAGATGAGATTCAAATGATTACAGATTTTCACATAGCAGTAAAATCTTGGTTATTAGATGATAACGTAGATATTTATATTACCGGAAGTAATTCCAATTTATTGTCTAGTGATATTGCGAATGAGTTGGGTGGCCGTTATATAGAATTTACAATTTATTCTTTGTCCTATCTCGAATTTCTTCAGTTTCATAAGCGTGACAACGATGATATAAGTTTAGAACGATATATCCGGTATGGTGGATTGCCTTATTTAATTCATCTTCCCGAAAATGATGAAGTTATAAAAGAATATCTCAACAGTATCTATTCGACGATTGTGCTAAAAGATGTTATAAAACGAAAAAAAATCAGGAATGCCGACTTTTTAGAGCGCCTCATCCTTTTTCTCGCCGGGAATATTGGTAATCTGTTTTCTTCCAAAAGTATTAATGATTATTTGAAAAGCAACAAGATTGAATCTTCAGTAAATCAAACCATGGAATATATCAATGCCCTGACGGAAGCATTTATCATTCACAAAGTGGGGCGTTTTGATATAGTAGGGAAAAAAGTATTTGAAAGAGGGGAAAAATATTACTTTGAGAACATGGGGATTCGCAATATAATTGCTGGTTATAAACCACAGGATCGTGCCAGAAGATTGGAGAATATTGTTCTAAATCATTTATTGTTTTGTGGTTATGAAGTAAAGGTTGGCACTTTACTTTCCGAAGAGATTGACTTTGTATGCACCAAAAACGGGGAAACATTATACGTTCAGGTTTCTCTTGAGCTTGGAAAACAGGAAACGATGGATCGGGAATTTGGAAATTTATTAAAAATTAAAGACAATTACCCCAAAATAGTAGTTTCCGGCGATCATTCCTTCGAAAACACCT
>DAONEU010000231.1:0-2261 GCA_035403245.1 Bacteroidales bacterium
CAAATTCTGAAAGGAATATTATAAGTTATTTCAAAAATATTCCTTTCAGAATTTGATGATATTTCTAAAGTAGTGAAATCGATTTCATAGTTTAACAGAGAAAACTTCGTAGCAAATCTTTTTTGATCCTTAATAACTTCTTCGGGAGATGTATTTTCAAGACTAAAAAAACGTTCAATGGGATTAGCGTATAATTGTTTAAGTTCATCGAATGATCCTGTTTTTGATAATTCATAATATGAGTCAATCGTGGCTCTTATTTGAATAGATATTTCTGTATCTGATCTATCAGGGGCTTTAGTAGTGTTTTTTCTTTTTTCCTCTATATTAGTATCCGGCAAGAAGTTCACAATATTATTAAAAACAACATCAATACATAAAGAATCATCTTTTGTCGTTGCCGATTTGATTAGTCTTTTTGTTGCATGTGCTAATAAGTGTTCTTGAATAGCCCTTCTTTCGTCTTCAGTAAGGATTGGATTTCCGTTATTAGTCATACATTTCTTTTCAATTTCAATAAATTTCTCCTTTACCAACTTATTTAAATAAATATATAAAGCTGTTTTAAGATTGGACATAGAATTGACAATGTCTTTTGGCATTGAAAATTCACTATTATTGTCATTAGATTCTGACATCGAACCCATAATATCTGCATATGAAAACATTAACATGCCCAAAAGACTATTTTTTACTTCTTTTATGTGCAAAATCTGTTTTTTGTGCTTGCGAATGTAAAATAGAAGTGAATCCCTATTTTCCTTAACACTTATTGAAAATGAACCATTCATACTTTCGACTAAACTTTCCAGCTCCGTTAGGCCATTTAGACCATGATCAAAATCATCATCAATGATTTCTTGGCTTGTTGTCCCAGAAGGATACCAAAAATTTGTAGGGATTGCATAGCACAGGTATGGTACAGCCTGCAGAACAGGGGCTAAGTCATTTGTTAAATTGTTGTCAACTTCTAATGAAATAGAATTTTGGATTTCAATTTTATTTTCCACGCAAGCAAAAAGCATAATGAAAAAACAAAATGTCACTGCTCTAATAATAAATGTGTTCATAAAGGGTGAATGTGGTTAGAAACATTTGTTATAATTCAATCTATATGTATGAATTGCGTAATTTTTTTTATTAATTCCTCGTTGTCATTATGAATGAAATGATTTATAAATGAATTAGGAATAATAAACCATACAGGATATCCACGTGAAGATGGCATTCCAACACAAACTTTTTCTTCATCTTTCTTTTGTTTATCATCCCATTCACGCCGTGCAATATTCCATCTGATTCCTAACTGATGTTCTCCCTCCCAATCAATGATAGCGAGAGCATATGAATTTTCATCACCATACTCGAGAATTTCAACAATGTCAATGAATTCCTTAGGACTAATGACTTCATTTGCTTTGTAATATTTCATGTTTAACTTTTTTAAGGATTATCGTTATACTGGCAATAGTTATACTATGTATAGGCACTAACGTGTGGCCAGCAGCCGCAGAAAAGGTAGAGTGAATGAGTTGATTTTCATTGCTTTCATTTTTGCGGCTGCTGGCATGTTATGGGCAGCTTTCATTGTCATTATAATGGTCCAGTTGCAAATGATATCTCAAAAGCAATTTTTTTATCTGTTACTTTTTCAACTCTATCAACTGAAACGAATGAACGAATTTCGTCACCTCCAAAATCAATTTCTGTATTCAGTTTTAAGTCAAATACATTTTTGGAAATATAATTATTTAAAGCTTGCAATCCTTTTTCAATGTCTATTGGAGCATCAATACCTTGTTTTATCTCAGTTATTATTTTATAAGACGTCACATACCAATATTTCAACGCAGTTGTATCTGCTTTCAATAGTGATGTCTCATACCGAAAAGTCAGGACGTAATAATCACAACCCCAGTTTTTAATTATTAAGTTATCTCCATTGTCAAATGCCACAGTCTCGATGCCAGTTAAACTGTCGGGCTGCAAAACAAATGTCGTCTGCGGATAAACTGCCTTGTTAATGATTGGCACAGCAATTCCACGAACACAATTCTTTGGATCTATTTGCTTCTCTGACTTTGCAACATTGTCGGTCAGAGGTTTCTCTGAAGTCGTTTTTTGTCTGTCACTCGCTGTATTACAGGCATGAAGTACTATTGTCAAAACTAAGATTAATCTCGCCATAATTTTTTAAAGTTGCCCATAACGCCTGGCCAGCAGCCGCAGAAAAGGCAGAGTGAATGAGTTGATTTTCATTA
>DAONEU010000232.1:0-2246 GCA_035403245.1 Bacteroidales bacterium
TATCCTTTAAGAATGGGTTTTTATGCACCTGATTTAATTGTTGAGAGACCAATTGTACAGAGTTTTTAAACTGTTGATAAGACATAGACTTTTCATGAACCTCCTTTTTAAATAAAGAGTTCCAAAGGGGGAAACTAAGCAACGCCAACATTAAAACAAGAGGAATAATACAAAACCGAACCCTTTTTCTGCATTTATTCATATCGGGTTGTGCCTTTTGAGAATCGTTCAGATCGATCATTTTCAGGAGCCTAGCATCTTGGTCAGAATCTTGTATGGAATATTTATTATCAAATTGCGACATAATTCAAAAATTATAAAATGATGGATTTGAGTTTTGGGAAGAGCTTTAAGTAAGGTTTTTTAAAATGTAATAAGTAAGACTACGAAAGTGCTATTTCGTTACAAAACTATTGGATGATTATTTGTTTTTTTCCAATTCTTTAATCTTGTCAATCGGGATATTCCCAGAGAAATACATGATCACAAAATCATCCTCTTCTTCAACGATCATGAAGAAAACAGACACATTTTCTTTCGTTTTACTAGCCTTATCAACTAAGAAGGATACCTTACTCTCTTCATCCTTAACCGTCATCATCTCAGATAGTATTCCATTCTGAATCAATTTTCTAAAATCTTCTTTCATCATATTTACGATGGAAGATGATTCGGTTGTAAAAATCTGAAACTTATCAAAGTTAAAAGAGATCTCTGAAAGATCAGAATCATCCTTGATGGTTTTAAACATATCATTATTCATGGAGATCACTGTGATTCCTTTCATACTGTTATATTTAGCCATTAAATCTGTAACCTCTTTTGGTTCACTGATTTGTTGTGCAAAACCGTAAACTCCGGATAATAAAAAAGCGAGAATAAATAAAATTTTAGTTTTCATTGGGCATAATTATTAATGTTCTTTGTAATATTTTTTTAGTTTTATGTATGGTGTAATCCGCTTTTTGCGCTTGATCAGCACCTTGATTTAATTTTCTGGAAACAAGAAGCATGGAGTTTCTATACTCTTCGTAAGTCATCTCCCTAGTCTCTTTAGCCGGTTTTAAAGAGGAAAAATAGAGTGGATAGCTCAATGTAATTAACAATAACGCTACTGCAGCTGCACTCATCCAAACTCTTTTCTTGTTGATTATTGGCTTGACATTTCTTGGATTGTTCCGATCAATCATCTGCAACATTCGGGCATCCTCCTCCTCTTTTTTGGACAACATCTGATTGATCATCTGTTCAAAGTCGGGAGTCTCGATTTGGCGTTTCGAGGTTGAAAATCTATTTTGAAGCGACAAGAAAAGAGCTTGGTCATGGAAATGACGGGGAGCAATCTGGTCTGATTCAAAATAGGTTTTTAGGAGCAACTCCTCCTGATCTGTTAGGGTTGCGTCATAAAATTTTTGAATAAGAATATCGATTTTAGGTTCTGACATATTATTGTAGTTTTTCTTTTAATGTTTTTCTGGCTCTGGATAAAATGACTCTAATGTTCCCTTCTGAAAGGCCAGTAACTTCGGCAATCTCTTCAAAAGAACAGTTTCTGAATTGCTTCAGATGCAGGATCTGTTTCTGAATAGCAGGAAGCTGGTCCATTTCGTGATATACTTTACGAACAACCTCTCTGCTAATCACTTGATCTTCCGGTGTTTCAATGATTGGCAATAAACGTTCCTGTTCCATAATATCCACTTTTTCATACCGTTTATTTACCTTTAACTTATTAATACACATGTTTTTAATCATTTTAACACAATACGATTCCGTATTATTGATATCGATGAGTTGTTCTTTCCTTTCCCATAACTTAGAGTAAAAATCTTGTAAGATATCTTTTGCTTCATCATCATCCAGCAGCATTTGCAGTGCGATGCGGTATAACTTTTCGGATATAGGTAAAATCATTTGTTTAAATTGTTCTCCTGTCATACCGGTTAATCATTACAAAATTTTCAAGTTTTAATTATAAGACAACAAAAGTAAGAAATTGTTACAATTGGGTTTTGGGTATTGGGTTTTGGGTTTTGGGTTTTGGGTTTTGGGTATTAGGTTTTAGGTTTCAGGTTTCAGATTTCAGGTATCAGGTTTCAGATTTTTATTTTTATCTTGTTACTTGTTACTTCTTACTTGTTACTTCTTCCCCTTTCCCCCTTGCCCCTTGCCCCTTTCCCCTAGACCATTATTCATTGTTCATTTTAAAAGATAGAACGCGGATGACACAGATTGAATTGATTTAC
>DAONEU010000233.1:0-2235 GCA_035403245.1 Bacteroidales bacterium
GATTACTTACGAGGGGATACCTACTATAAAGTGAAACACTCAGAACATAATATTCAGCGCGCTAGAAATCAGATGGCTCTGATAATCGATATGGAAAAGAAGGCCATGTTGATGTGTTTGTAATTACCAGTAAATAGTAATAAGACCTTTTCGTGGAATTGCTCTATAGATGATTTTTGCATCATCTTTAGGAATTCTAATCTTAATGTACAATCGGTATTCAGGAACTTCAAATTTTTTAATTTTCCGTAAAGCTGTAATGGTGTTTTTAACTCTATCAGTTAAATCAAACTCAATTTGATTATGGAAGTCTTCGGATTTATCAAGTTCTTGCTGGTAAATAAAAAGTCTTATCCCATTATTCAATTCAAGGATATAGTTCACGGGTTCACTATGTGATGTATCTGGAACATATGGAACATATTCGGATGTATCTTTTGGGGCCATTCTTACAGTTAATGGCATCTTTTTAATAGTTGCAGTATCTTTTACAATGTTTAGAGGAGAGGAAAGCATTGTAGCTACTGCGAAAGAGTTTGCTTTATTAAATGCTTTGCAAATTCTGAGATAGCTAATTTTCGATTTATGAACAACAACACCATTTATTTCAAGCAAAGCAAGGCTATCCCTTAAATTAAGCGTTAAACCGATTGAATCGGTTGCAGCCATTGCAATCCTTGATTGGATAAAGGCTTTCTCCTTTTGAAGTTCAACAAATGTTGAGTCGGTAAAGAATCTTTCATCAATACTTGTTTTCTCAATCTGTTTAAAGCTGAAGTTGCTGTTTATCTCAGATATCTTTCTTGACGTACTTATAATAGACATTATTGTAAAGTAGAGAATAAATGAGATAACTGTAAAAACTATTATAAATAGGGGAATTCTAATTATAAGAGACGTCTTTTTTTTATTGTTGTTACTCATACTTATAATGTCTAGTAAATATAAACTTTAGAACCGAAATCCAGAGTTTTGTAAACGACTTTTAGATCTTCATCGTTCAGCCTAACACAGCCATGTGTAGCGGGCATTCCAAGAAATCGCTTCCAGATTGTTCCGTGGATCATATAATCATCACCAATGTCAAGGGCATAATCACCTAAAACACCATATTCGTACCTTGAATCGGCGTTTGCAGAAGGAACCGGTAACCCTTCCTCAATAAATGCCCAATCGGGTTTTTTCCAAACGGGATCTTTGTGTTTATTTAGAATTTTAAACTTTCCCTTTGGTGTTTTAAAAATCCACTTTTTAGGACCTTCAGTCAATAAAAGAATATAGCTCCCTGAGCTGCAAAATCCTTCGCGGATCATTTTTTTGTTTTGGAAAAGATAAAAACGGTTCTTTGTTGTGCTGATTACAATGTATGGTTGAGTAGGGGTAAATGTTTCAAGTTTTTTCTCAACTTTTTGTAATTCTTTTTTTAAAGAGGCAATTTGCTTTTTGTAAGGAGGTTCTTTTTTAAAAAGGGTATCGTTTATCTCAATTCGAACTCTTCCTTTACCGAACTCTTGAATTCCAGGAATAGTGTAAAGAAAAAATAGAGCTAATGCAGGTATTAATAGAATAGATAAAAGGAAGAAACAAAGGAATCTCAAAAATCTGATGAAACCACTACGTTTAGGTTTTTTGTTATTCTCATTCGATTGATTGGAATCAATGTCAGGAACAGTTATTTCATCCTCTATTTTGCTATTGTTCTCTTCCATCTGAATGATATCTGCTATCGTGAAAAAATCTGGTTTAAATTCTTTGTCGATCCTACGATTGTTACTGGTGTTCCAATCGTTGCTAACCGAAAAATTAGATCCATCTCTGAATCCTCAAGGGCAATACATCCCTCAGTCCAATCAACACCTTTGCCCCCGCTACCATGAATTTCGATACCCCCACCAATTTTTGCATAGCTAGGTATTGTACCTCTGGACTTTTCTTTATTAAAACGTTTTCTATCTTCCTCGTTAGGGTAATCGAGTAGTAATGCATTGTTGTATTTTGTGCCAGAAAATTTACTAATAATTTTATATTTTCCTTCGGGAGTGGCTTTGTCTCCCATTCTGAGTTTATCTCCAACCCAGTTTCGGCCTAGTTCAACATCAAACTCGTATTTTTTAGAACCATTAAAATAAACAAAACACTTTCGCGAAAGTTTATCAACAACGATTGAGTAAGATTGGTTTTCTTTAGATTCTTTTATGGCTATCTCTGTCCATTTTTTCCAAATTGGGAAGGATC
>DAONEU010000234.1:0-2227 GCA_035403245.1 Bacteroidales bacterium
CAAATGGGAAAAGATGCCCGCTCCTATCGGGATCAGTATCAGCACTGAAGTAGAAACTGAAAAATAACCTTATTAACTTTATACATATAAAAACTTTAAAAACAAATAAATTATGGTTACAATTGAATCACTAGAATTTGGTTATCGTAAAGGGAGACCTTTATTTCATAACCTAAATTTAACCCTTGAGAAAGGGTCTGTATATGGCCTTTTTGGCGTGAATGGTGCCGGTAAAACTACCCTCATCCGTCAAATCGCCGGTCTTCTTTTCCCTGAATCCGGTTCTGTATTAGTTGATGACAGAATTGCCGGAAAAAGAGATGTCGAAATGTATCAAAACATGTATGTGATCCCTGAAGAGTTTTGGGTTCCCTCCATCACTATCGATAAATATGTGACGTTGCACAGTTCCCTCTACCCTAAATTTGATCACAATGTCTTTGAACAAATCATGAAAGAGTTTGACATCAAAGGAAACCCTAAGCTAGACACGATGTCTTACGGTCAAAAAAAGAAATTCATCATCGGATTTGGTATTGCCAGTCAATGTTCATTATTATTGATGGATGAACCCACCAACGGACTTGATATCCCATCCAAAAGTCAATTCAGAAAAGTGATGGCTTCTTACGTAAATGAGGAACATTGCGTTTTGATCTCAACCCACCAGGTAAGAGATTTATCCAGCATCATCGATCAGGTGATTGTTCTAGATAATGGGCACATCAAATTTAAAGAGAGCATTGGTGTGATCACCGATAGTTTTAATTTTGGAATCATCTCTAGCGATAGTAATGCTGAAGTCGTTTACAGTGAAGATATTTTTGGAGGAAAAGCAGCTATATCCAAAAATACCGGAAAAGAAACCGAAATCGATTTCGAATTATTATTCAACGGAATCATCAAAAACAGCGAACAAATCAATAACGCAATCATTAGGAGGTAATTATGAAAACAGAAAATTTTAATTTTGATAGATTTAAAATCTTATTAAACAGACAACTCACTTTGAATCTGAAAACATGGCTTATTGCGATTGGTTCATTAGGTGGATTATTGCTATTCATCTCCTATTTCATGATGATCTCAGGAAATCATGAAAACATCATGGGAATGTACTCTACTTTTGGAGTGTTTGCCTTTTTTGTAACCGGTTTAGTATTCACATCTTTATCCTTTTCAGAGATGGGAACATACACCAAAAGCTTACAATTCATCACGTTACCTGCATCACGCTTTGAAAAATTCTTCACTGCATGGTTCAGTTCATCCATCCTTTATATCATTCTAAGTATCATCAGTTTAGTAGTTTTCTCGATCATCAGTAGTTTGATTGATGTTGCTTTTTTCCATAGTTCATTTGCCGTTTTTAATCCATTTGTGAAAGGATTTGGGGAAGTGATCTTAGGATATTTCATCGCGCACTCCTTGTATTTCATTGGTAGCGTATGGTTTACCAAAGGAGCATTCTTCAAAACTTTACTTGCAGGATTCATTGCACAAACAGTTGCAAACTTCTGGATGTTGATTTGGGGAGTGATCATTTTCAAACCTTCAGTCATAGAAAGAATTAACAACAATGAATTCAATGAGTTTGTACTTAAAATGGACAACAGCGTTAGAGCCGAGACCATTGTGATCAGTTTCTTCTGTTTGATTGCATGTATTTTATTATATGCATCATGGGAACGATTTAAAGAGAGGGAGGTTTAATATGGAATTCATGGATAAACAACCTATTTATCTCCAGATTGCCGGCAAGTTTTGTGAAAACATCTTGACCAAAAAGTGGGAAAATGGAGAAAGAATCCCTCCTGTAAGGGAGATTGCCGTCCAACTCGAAGTGAATCCAAACACGGCCAACCGGGCTTACGATTTTCTTCAAAGTTACGGAATCATCTACAACAAACGTGGTATCGGCTATTTCGTAGCAGAAAATGGATACGAAAAAACGATAGAGTACAAAAAGAAGCAGTTCTTAGATGAAGAGGCTCCTATTTTCTTCCAAAACATGAAGTTAGTAGGGATCACGATGCAAGAATTGGAAAGCTATTTTAACAAACTTTAAAATCAACCATTATGAAAAAATTCAATAGAAGTTCAAAAATATTGCTCATCACTTACGGGGCCTTACTAGTTTTAATTGTCGCATTGATGATATATGCCAAAGTGCGATTTTTCTAAACTACCATTTATATTTAACACTATTTTTTTGCAAAACAGCGGG
>DAONEU010000235.1:0-2191 GCA_035403245.1 Bacteroidales bacterium
AGAATACCATACCCTTTAGAGAAAGGGGATAAATTGCGTGCTTATCATCAGATTAAAGATCTCTCTAAGAACCATGAAATTTACCTTGTTGCACTCAATGATCAACCCATCCATCCTGATGCCATTGACCAACTGAAACCTTTCTGCAAAGAGATATTGATTCTCAATTTATCCTTTTGGAGTCGCTTGATAGGAATAATATATGCCTTTTTCAAAGGGATTCCTTTACAATGTGGCTATTTCTACTCCCGAAAAGCTCACAAAAGCTTTATAGATTTTATAAATAGGATTCAGCCGGACCATATATATTGTCAAATTGTACGGGTTGTTGAGTATGTAAGAGGATTGACTTATCCCAAAACATTGGATTACCAAGATGTTTTTTCAAAAGGGATGCAAAGAAGATTTGAAAATGGATCTTCTGTAGCGAAACCATTATTTTGGATGGAGTATCGAAGATTGTTAAAATACGAAAAACTGGCTTTCTCCCTTTTTGATCATCATACAATCATAACGGGCGTTGATCGTGATTTAATTCCACATCCTGAGCATTTTAAAATCGAAGTGATTGCGAATGGGGTTGATTTTGAGAAATACAAAGTGGACAACAACCCCAAAGAATATGACCTCATCTTTTCGGGGAATATGAGTTATCCTCCTAACATAGATGCAGCTGATTTCATTGCAAGACAGATCTTTCCTCAACTCAGAAAAGAGTTTCCGGAATTAAAACTGGTCATTTGCGGAGCCTCCCCCACCCCTAAAGTTTTAGCTTTAGCCGGGAATGGGATCACAGTAACCGGTTGGGTTGAATCGATGGCTACTTACTATGGAAAGTCTAAGATTTTTATAGCACCTATGCGAATGGGAACCGGTCTTCAAAACAAGTTGATTGAAGCCATGGCGATGAAACTTCCATGCGTAACATCAACTTTAGCAGGAAAACCATTAGTTGGGGTTCAAAACGGTCAGGATATTGTGATTTGCGAGACAGTTTCAGGTTATGTTGAGGCTGTAAAAATGTTACTCACCAATCCGGAATTGTATCAGGTGATTGCTGAAAATGGCCACCAATTTGTAAAAGAAAATTATAACTGGGAAACGATCAATGCCAAATTGGAAGAGATTATTACCGGTAAAACAGAATTGAATAGATCATTATGAGAAGAAAATTTAAAGCCTATATCCTTGAGGATATTGAGATTATTGATGCCGGTTCCGAAGGCAAAGCGGTAGCAAAAGTGGATGGACAAGCTTTGTTTGTACCATACGGTGTTCCGGGAGATATCGTTGATGTCCAGATAACCAACAAAAAGAAAGGATATATGGAGGGAAAAATCGTTTCAATCATGAAACCTTCTCCACATCGTATAGACCCCACTTGTGATCATTTTGGAGTTTGTGGTGGGTGTAAATGGCAAATTCTCGATTATCCTCAACAATTGATTTTTAAACAAAAACAAGTGTCGGATAATTTTAAACATTTAGGAAAATTTGAATTTCCTGAAATCAATCCGATCATTGGATCTGAAAAGCAGTACTACTACCGCAATAAACTGGAATATACTTTTACCAATTTGCGTTGGTTGGAAGATGTTGATATGGCACAAAGAGAAGCCGGAATTGATTTAGAAGTGAGAGGATTAGGATTTCATGTTCCCGGAAAATTTGATAAAGTAGTTGATATTCAACATTGTTCCTTACAAGCTGAACCCAGCAATGCCATTCGATTAGCGATTAAAGCATTTGCTATGGAAAATGAGATCTCCTTTTACAACCTCAGAACACATGAGGGTGTTTTACGGAATCTGATTATCAGGACAGCATCAACCGGTGAGATCATGGTGATTCTTTCTATGACCGAATTAAATGAGCAAACACAGGCACTTTTAGAACATTTAACACATGAATTTCCTCAAATCACATCCCTCTATTATGTGATTAATACGAAGATGAATGATACTATTTCTGATTTGGATATGCAGCTATTCTATGGAAAACCAACTATTTCGGAAAAAATGGAAGATTTGGAATTTATGATAAGTCCAACTTCATTTTATCAAACCAATAGCGAACAAGCCTACCGTTTGTATAGTGTTGCCCGTTCCTTTGCTCAGATTACAGAGAATGATGTAGTTTATGACCTATATACCGGAACCGGAACCATTGCTAATTTTATCGCAAAACAAGC
>DAONEU010000236.1:0-2169 GCA_035403245.1 Bacteroidales bacterium
AAGTCTCTTACTGCGTATGAAACTGATTTTCCCATATTATATGTTAATAATTATAAAGTCGGATGTTGAAAACGCTCCGTTATTTACTGTGTAGTCAATTTTAACGACTGCGGTGTATGGTCTTGCTGGCTCTGATGTATATCTAAACAATCTTTCGTCTTCATCATCACTAATTGTCCTAACCCTATCAGGATCATTCTCTGCTGATACAATTTCAATACTATTGATGTCCAAATTCGGGATATATTTCTTAACTGCGTCCCTTATTTCTTCTTCAATATGTCCATATGAAACATTATCATTCATTTCAAAAATATATTCATATAATCGTGTTCCGAAATCGGGTAAATAATATCTACTACCTTTTCTAGTTAACAGTAAATGAATTAAATTTGCCCTAACTTCTCGTTCAGGGGTAGATGTCATTTTTAAATAATTACCAATCGCACTATCACGAAATGGAAATTCAATACCATAAGTTGCCATACTAATAAATATATTAAATAATTTTTATGAAATCATCAAAGTCTTCATCAAGAAGAAAAATATAGTTGTATCCTTTTATTTCAACAGATTCTTTTTTAGCGTTTATAACATCAATCCCACCCTGTTTATTCATCCAATATGTTGACTTAATTTCGATAATAAACTTATCTTTAAATTTAAAATCGGGTAGATGCCATTTTCCATAATTTTTGTTGATATACTTAAATGTTGGTGAATTACTGATATACATTAATATATTCTTTTTTTCACAAAACTCTAAAAATTTTAATTCATATTTTGATTGATAATATAATTTTGTATCTTTATATCGTTTAATCGTATGGTTAGTTAAAATATTTTGATTATATTTACACATATTTTTTGATGAAAGTTCCCTAAATTCTTTGGTTTTTGAGTAATGATTGACGCCGTATCTCTTTATTAATGTTGCTTTTTGTTTTTCTCTTATATTTGGTAACATCTGGGGATATTCCACACCGTATTTAATAATGTTGTTACTAGTCATTTTATTTAATAGTATATTAGATTGTAGTGGGTGTTCGACACCATATTTTTTTATTAAAGACAATTTCAATTTTTGTTTTATATTGGGTAACTGAAAAACATTATCTACATTATATTTTTTATTAACAGTATTCTTTACTTTATTCTGATTCCAATTATTCGGATGACATTTAAATGAACAATATTTATTTGGCTTTCCTCTGTGAAATTTTACGATTTCATCACATTCAGGATTTTGGCATTTAGGATGACCATATAATTCTATGTACATCATTTCTTGCCATTCAAATTTTTCGTGACCTAACGCATATTTACTAAACTTTCCTCTATTAAAATACGGCCTTTCATCGCATAATCCACATTTACATTTGGGCTCGATATTATTTAATACTGTTTTCACATAATAATCTTCCATTGATAACTGATGTATCAATTTTAAATGCTTGGTTAAATCTCCACCGAGATTATTTTTAAACTCAAGTTCACATATTTCACATTTAATCATAAAAAATCCTCTGATATTATAATAAATATCAGAGGATGTTTGAAAAGTTAAAATTGTGGAAATATTTATTGACACTTTGAAAGGCCACAAGCAGAACATATAAGACACCCCTCTTTGAATTCGAGTTCTTCACTACCACATTCAAGACATCTACCCCTTGCTTTTTCCCCATCTTTGATATACTTCTTAATGGTTCTTTCTACACCATTTTTCCAAGTGTTGATGTAATCTTCCTTGAAATTTAATGAGTGTATTAGTTCATAAACCTTTATCATCGGCATCCCGTGCCTTAAAATTCCAGATATCAACTTAGCATAGTTCCAAAATTCAGGATTAAAAGCGTGATTTAAACCGGTATGAATTTGTTTTTCCCCATCTGAATCAATATATTCAATATCGTACCTTTTCTTCTTTATCTTTTCACCCTTATCATTTAATTCTTCGGTTTCAACCATATTTTGAACAACATCGCACTCCTTTATCGATAATGGTAAATTACTTAATCCGTTCTCGAGTTTACCTGTGAAAATTTCATATGGACGACCCTTCAATAATCCAACGACTGCAATCCATTTCTCTGAATTGTTTTGGAATCTATGAATTTCACCCTTTAATCTTTTTGGTCTTTTTGGCGCGTGATTTTCATATAATTC
>DAONEU010000237.1:0-2167 GCA_035403245.1 Bacteroidales bacterium
AAAGCCAATCAACTTTTAGAAGAGCAAAAAATAGAAGTTGAAATGCATAAAGTGAGAGAAAGAATCAATCAGATTTTCCTAGGGATTAAGCTATTAGATGAGCAGTTGATTCTGAATGATTTGCTTCAAAAAGATATCCAAACCGGAATCGAGAAGATGAAAAAATGGGTGGAAAATGGGATTTCGATGAAATCTAATTTATCTCAACTGGAAGCAGAACTTTTGAAAGTTCAACAATATCAAATGGAGATTGAAACGGCACGTCAAACCTATTTTTCAATATTATCTCAATTTATTGGAATCCCTTTAGATAATACAACAACTTTAAGTTATGAAGAGCCTGATTCCAGTTGGATTCCTAAGAATCAACCCAATCAAAGACCTGAATTGACTCTCTTTGATTATCAAAAACAGTTGTTATCATACCAAAATAGATTTTTGAATATTAAAACGATTCCAAGATTCTCCCTTTTCTTACAAAGTGGATATGGTAGGCCCGCATTAAACATGCTCAGTCCGGACTTTGACTTTTATTATATCGGTGGGGTTCGTTTGCAATGGAATCTGGCTACTTTTTACAGTTTATCTAAAGAGAAGAAACTGATTCAAATACAGAAGAGCGCTGTTGATATTCAAAAAGAGTTATTTGTCTTTAATACTAATCTGATTCTAATTCAACAACAAAACGAAATTGTTAAATATCAAAAACTTTTAGAAAATGATCAAAAAATCATTCAACTGAGAGAAAATATCAAGAAAAATGCGCAAACACAACTCGCTGAAGGGACTATCTCAGCTACTGATTATCTTAATTTTGTCAATGCTGAGGAAAAGGCCAAACAGGATATGGTTTTACATAAAATGCAAATGATCATAGCGATCTATCAATTCAATTCAACAATCGGTAAATAAATAGAAAAAATATGAAAATAATAAAAATCACTTTTGGAATAATCATCATGATGGTATTAGCTACATCATGTAAGGAAGAACGACAATTTGACGCCACCGGATCTTTTGAAGCGGACGAATATATCATTTCTGCTGAAGGGATGGGAACCATAAAAATGCTTCAGATAGAAGAAGGAAAAACGATTCAGGAAAATGAGATCATTGGGTATATTGATACCATCCAGTTACATCTAAAAAGGGAACAGATTGATGCTCAAATCAAAGCAGTTTTAAGTCGCAAGCCCAATATTGCCGTACAAATTGCTTCATTAGAGGAACAGCTCAACGGGGTTAAGAAAGAGCAGCAGCGGTTTACCCGTTTGGTTCAAAATGAGGCTGCCACACCAAAGCAACTAGACGATATCAACACACAATACCAAGTGTTAAAAAAGCAATTGGATGCACTCTATTCCAGTTTAGAAATCAATGCTGAAGGGTTGAGTAACGAAAGCGTGCCATTGAGAATTCAAAAAGAACAATTGGATGATCAGATCAACAAATGTATCATCGTAAATCCTATTAAAGGGACCATTCTCTCTCAGTATGCCAAAGTAAATGAGATCGCAACTACAGGAAAACCTCTGTACAAAATTGCAGATTTAAGTAATATTATTTTAAGAGTTTACATTTCCGGAGATCAACTTTCGAAAGTCAAATTGAATCAGAAAGTGAAAGTTTTCACTGATGCCGGAGATGGGAAATTTAAAGAAACCGAAGGGACCATTACCTGGATAAGTGATAAATCGGAATTTACCCCAAAAACCATTCAAACCAAAAATGAAAGAGCCAATTTAGTGTATGCCATCAAAGTAAAAGTGGTAAATGATGGCAGCTATAAAATTGGAATGTATGGTGAGATCAATTTCTAAACGATGAGCGGAATAATACTTGAAAATATTGTAAAAACTTACGAAAAAGGGAGTATTCTGGCTGTCGATCATGTATCGTTTCAGGTAGAGGAAGGGGAACTTTTTGGACTCATTGGTCCGGATGGCGCCGGCAAAACATCCATTTTTCGGATTTTAACAACGTTGTTGCTTCCAGATAGCGGCAATGGCTGGGTTCATGGACTCAATATTCTGAAAGATTTCAAAGCGATCCGGAGCGAAGTGGGCTATATGCCGGGAAAATTCTCTTTATACCAAGATCTGTCTGTTGAAGAGAATCTCCATTTCTTTGCTACTGTTTTTAACACCACCATTGAGCAGAATTATGA
>DAONEU010000238.1:0-2125 GCA_035403245.1 Bacteroidales bacterium
TTGTTTGATCTGATTAATCTGATCATACAACTTAGTGCCATCACTTGGTAGGGCGCCTTCAGGTAAAACGATATTCCCGTTTGGATCTACTAATATATAACGAGGAATCCATAACGAGGAGGTCCCCAAAACTTTATACAAATCTTCCCTTAATGCATCATTGATTAAAATATGAGATCCAATCAGATTGTATTTGTTTAAATAAAGTTTCCATTTGGCTCTGTCTGGTGACCTCTCTAAGGAAATGTATAAACAAGCAATCTCTTTCGATTTTAAAAACGATTTCAATTCAGTATTGTACGCAAACTCTTTGATGCAATCGGGACACCACGAAGCCCAAATGTCAATAAACAGATAGTTTCCTTTAAATGAAGCGACCGCATCTCTGAAAGAAGTGATAGGCGCGGCATCATCCAATACAAATATGCCAGGATTGAGGACTCCATTCCCTTTAGCATAGAAAGAATTGATATTTGGGATCGCCTCTTTTTGCATTTTTTGATATAGTGCGAGGTTTTTGTTTTCTGGGAACTCCTTACAATAGGCGCTCCACAATGTGATGGTCTCTTTATCTAATCGGATCGTCTTTGCCCATAAATACTCTAATGCATAATATTGATATACGTTTTTATGCAATAATTTCTTTAAATGACCTAATAAAAAGGATTGTCCGGCTGAGCTTTTTAATGCTATATCGTAGTTTGATTTATCCTGAGCAATGATTTCAGCTAGATATAGGTCAATATAATCTTTTCCAACTGAAGTTTGGTAAAGGTTAGGACTTGAGATAGGACATCTCTTAAAAATCCTTAATTTTTGTTCGTTTAACACTCTTCTCTGAGTGGTGTCCACTTTAGTAATTCGGTTTTCAATATATTGTAAAGTGTTGAATGACAAATAGTATTCAACATAAGTTACCGCAAAATTATAAAAATCCTCATCGATACGTTTTACGTTTTTTAGTTGGTTAATGGTGAGTAATGATTTAGATATAAGTTGATCTAAAGAAGTATAAATAGTTGATGATGAGGTAGAATCAAACCAGGCATTATAATTCATCATTTTTTTCTCATTTTCAAAACGGATTAATTCAATAATACCCAGGCTATTTTCACCATCCATAAAAACCATTGGAATCTCATTTTGAGATTTGTAGGGGGAAAGTTGAAGATTAAATTCACCCTCCTGAGTGACATATATTGGGGTAGAAGTGTAGTTCCCTTTAGAAGAAGTAGCTTTTAGAAGAATAAACTGCGGCTTCTCAAGATCAATAGAAAACGAAAGTTTTCCTTTTTTACCGGTAAAAAGGGTGTCAGGTTCGGTAAGATCGAGTGCTCCCGTTGCATCAGCAACATATAATAATACAGGAGTATTTTTCTCACAATTCACTAATTCCAGGTAAAATTGAGCCTTTTTGCCTGAATGACAAGAAGTTAAAATAATAATGGTAAGGCTAAGGGAAAAAAGAATTTTTTTCATAAGGATTATTTTTTAAAAAGCAAAAGTAACAAAATTTGATATAACAAGTTAAAGATGCTTTGTAAAACCGATGTTTTTTATTTAGGTAAATAACTTTTTTATAAATAAATGATTATCCATGATTAGGAAATGTACCATTTTATGAACAATTGAAAGAGGATAACGGAGTGAAAAGTGATTTTAAAATTTTCTAAAAAATACAGGAAATTTCAAAATTCCTTCCAAAATGGAACAAAATGGCTCAGAATTTCACCCCTAAAACATCCTAAAAGGGGTAGTTCTCAAAATCTAATTCGACATTTAAAGAGTGTAAACTGTAAAAAAAATGCGAATTTGATCTTTTTTTATGCGCAAAAAAAATTGAAATGAGGTTTTTGTTAATTAATGCAAAAATATGTTAAAATTCAAATAATCATTTAATTAACCATTTATATTTGTGACAGAAACAACATCAAAAAAATATAACAACTTAAAATTTTAAAACAATGAAAAAGATTCAATTTTTATTCGTAATTTTGCTAGCATTAGTAATGGTTTCATGTATGGATCAAGAAAATCAAACCTTAAACACCAATCCAACCACTAACACCGGTACCATCACCTGTGATGAACATGACCATGGTAACTTGGAAAAAGGATTTTTTAG
>DAONEU010000239.1:0-2111 GCA_035403245.1 Bacteroidales bacterium
GGTACCATTTATAATACATCTGATGGTATTTTGAATACCATTGCCAGCTTAAAAGAAGCGATTATAATTACCCTAATTTTGGTTGTGGCTGTAGTAATGATGTTCTTAGGAAGATGGAGAGCCACATTCATTATTGTGATGGTAATTCCGGTTTCTTTAATTGCTTCATTTATCTATTTGTTGGTTACCGGAAACTCGTTGAACGTTATTTCTTTGTCCTCACTGAGCATCGCGATTGGTATGGTCGTCGATGATGCGATTGTGGTACTGGAAAACATCAGTACCCATATATCCCGAGGTAGTAAACCAAAATCAGCGGCTGTTTACGCAACCAGTGAGGTATCACTTTCCATTATTGCTTCAACATTAGTAATCTTGGCTGTATTCTTACCTTTAACTACCCTTAGCGGTATAGCTGGTGTCATGTTCAAACAAATGGGCTGGATTATGAGTATCGTAATCACTGTTTCTATGGCTGCAGCGTTGACATTGACTCCGATGTTATCCTCACTTCTTCTTAAAAATAATCCAAATAAAGGTAGATTCTTCGGAAAAATTCAAGGTAAATTTGAAAACTTCCTGGATAATTTGGATGGTTGGTATTCCAATTTATTGGGATGGGCTGTAAAACATAGAAAATCTGTAATTTTTATTGCATTTGGAATTTTTGTTTCCAGCTTATTATTAGTTAAATTTATTCCTACCGAATTTTTCCCAACTCAGGATAATGGACAAATCAAAGTTGTCGTTAAGTTGCCACAAGGTACCAGAATGGAAACAACCCGTGATTTGGGACTTCAATTAACTAAGGAATTCAATAAAAACTATCCTGAATTGGTGAACTGTAACTTCAGTGTTGGTCAACCTTCTGAAGATAACACCTGGGGAAAACTATCTGATAATGGTTCTCATATGATGAGTTTCACCCTTAAGTTTAATAAGAAAACAGAAAGAAAAAGGGGAATTCAAGAGATTGCGGATCAATTGAGAAGTGATTTGAAGAAATACCCTGAAATTAATACCTATAACGTAACTGTTGGCCAAGGGTTTATGGGTGGACAAAGTACCGTTGATATTGAAGTGTACGGTAACGACTTTTTAACAGCCGATAAATATGCTGCAATTGTTGCAGAAAAGATGAAAAAGAATCCTAAATGTGCCGCTGCTAAGATCTCCAGAGATGAATATGCACCTGAGATTGCTGTTAATTTCGACAGACAAAAATTAGCTGAAAATGGTATGAATTTAGGGACTGCATCAACATTAGCTAAAAACAGAATTGGTGGTTCTATCGCATCTGTTTATAGAGAAGATGGTAAAGAGTATTATATTAAAGTTCGTTACGCTCCTGAATTCAGACAAGATGTAGATGCTATCAAAAATATGACCTTGTACAATACTCAAGGGACCGGTATCAAATTAGGAGAATTGGCAAAAGTGGAAGAACAATTAACTCCACCAACCATTGAAAGAAAAGATAGATCCAGAATTGTGAAAGTACAATGTACAGCTGCCAACGGTGTTGCCTTAAGTGAAATCGCAGAAATTGCTAAAAAAGTGATGGATGAAACCGATGTTCCTTCCGGATTAAGTACTGAATTAGCAGGTACATACCAAGACCAACAAGAATCATTTGGAGATATTTACATGTTGATGTTATTGATTCTAGTATTGGTATATATTGTAATGGCATCCCAGTTTGAGTCATTTGTGTACCCATTAGTAATCATGTTCTCCATTCCATTTGCGTTAACCGGTGTATTGTATGGTTTAGCTATAACGAAAACTGCTTTAGGCTTGATGGCAATGTTAGGATTGTTGATGTTGATTGGTATCGTTGTTAAGAACGGTATTGTGTTGATTGACTACACTATTTTGTGCCGTGAAAGAGGAATGTCCATCAATGAAGCTGTTGTTAAAGCCGGTCGTTCACGTCTTCGTCCAATCTTAATGACAACTCTTACCACTGTATTAGGTATGATTCCATTAGCAGTTGGTAAAAGTGAAGGAGCTGAAATGTGGAATTCACTAGGGATGACTGTTGCATGGGGATTAACCTTCTCCACATTAATCACATTAGTATTAATTCCGATTATCTATGCATCCTTTGC
>DAONEU010000240.1:0-2106 GCA_035403245.1 Bacteroidales bacterium
TTAGGTATCCCTGAAGAACATATTCATGTGATCACACCTTTGAAAAAATTCCATGAAACCAATGTTCAAATTATTAAAAAAGAGATTGAATATCAAGGTGTTTCTGTGATTATTCCTACAAGAGAGTGTGTTCAAACATTAAAAAAGAAATTGACTAAAAAATAGTCGTCTCAAAAGTATTAAAAGATTAATAAGTATAATATTAAAATATGAAAATAGACATCATTTTAGCAGGAGTAGGTGGACAAGGAATTCTATCCATTGCATCTATTATAGGATATGCAGCCCTAAAAAAGGGGTTGAATCTTAAACAAGCTGAAGTTCATGGTATGAGCCAAAGAGGGGGAGATGTTCAATCTCATTTTCGCTTAGCAGATCATGAAATTGCTTCCGATTTAATTCCTCAAGGTCAAGCTGACTTAATCATTTCCGTAGAACCTATGGAATCTTTAAGATATATGCCATGGTTATCTCCAAAAGGATGGTTAATCACTAACGATCAACCTTTTATTAATATTAAAAACTATCCTGAACCTGAAGTTTTAGCAGGAGAATTGAACAAATTACCTAATAAAGTGGTAATCAATGCCGATAAAATTGCAAAAGATCTGGGTTCTGCCAGATCTGCAAACATGGTGATTTTAGGTGCTGCTTCCCCATTTATCGATATTGAATTTTCAGCTATTGAAAATGCTGTATCTGAGGTATTCGCCAGAAAAGGGGAAGAGATCGTTAATGTTAATTTAGCATGCCTTCGCGCCGGACGTGAATTTGCTCAACAAAATCAATAAATATGAAAAGGAATCTGTTTCTCAAAAAATTGGTGTTTGCTTTATTAGCAATGAGTATCCTTTTTTCTTTGGATAGCTGTTCTTCCAAACAAAACTATCTCTCAAAAGGTCGTTCTTCATCTTATTCAAAAGTGAGAACCCGACAACCTTCATGGAATAGTACTACTTCCTTGAATGTTAGGTACAAAATGAAAAAGAAAAAAAGTAAATCAACAGCTGTAAAGAAAAAGAAAAATATATTCCAAGCCAAGTCAAGAGAATACAATCCTAATCCCAAAGATTAAGTGTAAACAAAAAAGTCCCGGTCTTGGAAACAATTTATCGGGACTTTTTTTGTATTTTTGAAGTCAAATTTTTTGTTTTAAAATTATTGTAATTTAACATATTATATTTTATTAATTGGCGCATAAGAAGAAATCTGATATAGAAACTAAAAAGTACTGCTTTGTTGTAGTAGATGATGATCCCAATAATGTAATTGTTCTGAGCTATATTTTGCAAGGAAGTGGATTAGAAGGGGAAATCATCTATTTTGATAATCCAAAGGATGCACTTAGGTTTTTTGAAAATCATGAGTGTGATTTAATGTTTCTTGATGTTGAAATGCCTGAAATGACAGGTTTTGAATTTATGGAACAACTCAAGAACCCACCGTACACAATTGTCCTTACTTCTTATTCACAAAAATATGCCGAAAAAGCTTTCTATTTTTTAGATAAAAATCTAATTGATTTTATTTCTAAAGATAATCTTTTAAATTCATTACCAAGAATTAAAGAACGTTTTATTGAAAGATATAAAGATCATTATATCTACGCAAAATGCAAAACCGGTGTTGATGATATTATCAGAGTCCCATTTGCAAAGATTAAAATGTTTAATAAAGTAAGAAGTTTGGTTTATCTTATTTTAGAAGATGCTCCTTGTGATTACTATTATTTGGAAACTACTTTGGAAGACATTGAAATGAAACTTCCCAAAGGAAGTTATTATCGCGTTAGAAAAGGAAAAACAATCATTATTGCGCACATGAAAAACTATATTTCAGGCAAAATCAGTTTAGGTAATGACTATAACGGTGATGAAATATTTATTGAAGTTCCATTCCGAGATAGAAAAACTTTTGTCACTTTCTTTGAAGACAGACATTCAATGATCACCTTTAAAGAGTAAGCTAAGAAAAATATTTCCCTATTAAAGCAATTAATAACTCTCTATTAATCGGTTTTGAAATGTATTCATTGCAACCGGATTCGATTGCTAATTGTGAATCTTCACTCATAGCAAATGCACTCTGAACAATGATAATAATATT
>DAONEU010000241.1:0-2096 GCA_035403245.1 Bacteroidales bacterium
GTCAGATGACCAGGAAAAATGGTATAAATGCTCCGAAAGACCACGATCCCAATCTGATAGGTATGTGTGTTGCAACATTTGAATATGATATTTTTTCATCAGATACTATTTCTTTCGGGAATCATGTATATCATTATTTCGGAGTACAACCTGAAGGTGGTGAAGATGGTTATCTCATTCGCGAAGAGGTAAACACCGGAAAATTGTACCGTTATTTCCCTTCATGTGGTATGGAACTTCTTTTATGTGACATCTCTTTGAATGCGGGGGATACCTTTCAACTATTTCCGGCTTCAGCCATCCCTGAAGTATGGTGGAGCGTTTATCCTGAAGCCGGAACCACATTGATTGTAGATTCAGTGACTTATGAAAATGGGAGAAAAGTGATTTGGTTTCCTCAAATAAATGAATCTTCTTTCTTCTTCAGTACTTACGAACAATATGTTCAATATGATGTAAGACTGAAATTTATTGAAGGGATTGGACCCACTTTTGGGCCATTTGGTTTTATGCAATGGAATTTGGAACACTTACTTCCATTGGTTTTATGTGTTGAAAAAGATGGAGTTCAAGATTTTATGTTAAATGAACACCTTGGATGTTACCAACAAAGTGTTGGTATTGATGAAAACAAATGGTCTGCTGTTCAAATTTACCCAAATCCAACTACTGATCAGATAACCATAAAGTCAGACTATATTTTTTCTGAACAAAACAGTTTGAAAATTTATAATAGTTTAGGATTATTGGTCTATACCGGTCGATTTGAATCAGAAAAATCTATTGACGTCAGTACGTTCACCGATGGGATCTATTTCGTGATCATTCAAGATGAAGCACAAAAACTCATGAATAAATTTATTAAAGTAAAATAGTTTTAAACCATTTTACCATCTATTTCCATGTTTTTAAAATTATTGGTTTAAAAATGATTCTGTATTCATTACCTGACTATAAAAATAGTTCAAGGCAGCCATAAATGAATGGTGAACATCGGCAGCAGCGATTGTAACTCCATTGATTTCGAGATCTTTGGTAGTACAGGCATCGTCAATTACGGTACAAGTATATCCCAAATCTTTGGCTGCTCTGGTGGTTGCATCGATACACATGTGCGACATCATCCCACAAATCACCAGATGGGTTATCTCTTTTTCCTGAAGAATTTGATGCAATTCAGTGTCTCTGAAACTATTTGGGAAGTGTTTAATCACAATCTGTTCTCCCCATTGTGGACACAAATCCGCATGAATCTCTGAACCTTTTGTGTCAGGTTTAAAAAAAGTGGCTAAAGGAGAAGTCATAATCGATGTTTTTAGATAAAAAGTGCTGCAAAAGTATGAAACTTTTCTACTTTTTCAATAGCTGCTGATAAACTTTTGTAAACTTATCCAATTTAGGTTTTATCACCACCTGACAATAGGGTTCCTGTTTGTTGAGTTCGTAGTATTCCTGATGATAATTCTCAGCTTTGAAGAAGTTTTTATACGGGGTCACTTCAGTTACTATGGGATTTGGAAATACTTTTTCCTTATTTAACAGTGCAATCACTTTTTGTGCCACCTCTTTTTGTTCTTCATTGTGGAAGAAAATAGCGGATCTATATTGAGTGCCTACATCTGCCCCCTGACGATTCAGGGTAGTTGGATCATGAACGGTGAAGAAGATCTCTAGAATCTTTTCCAGACTAATTACATCAGGATCAAAGATAATCTGAACAACCTCGGCATGACCTGTAGTGCCGGTACACACTTCCCTATAGCTTGGATTTTTAATGGTTCCTCCACTGTATCCTGACTCAACAGAAACCACCCCTTCGAGTTGATCAAATATCGCTTCCACACACCAAAAGCAACCGGCGCCCAGCGTGATAGTGTCCATAGCGTGAGCAGGTTCAAATGATAAGGATGCAGAATTGACACAATAGCGTTGACCCGTTTCAGTTGGACCATCATCGAAAATGTGCCCGAGATGTCCCCCACAATTAGCGCAAGTGATCTCAACTCTTCTCATCCCATGTGAGTAATCGGGGGTTTGTTTAATCTTTCCTCCGGCTATTTCACGATCAAAGCTTGGCCATCCACAGTCAGACTCAA
>DAONEU010000242.1:0-2058 GCA_035403245.1 Bacteroidales bacterium
TCAATATAATTATCAATTAAAATGATATGGTGTTTTGCTTTTTTAATAATTTCTGAGACAAAAACATAAGCATCGAATATTTGACCATTAAAGAAGATGCCTTTATCAGTAGAAAGTGTTTTGGTATCTAAAGCTTTGAAAATTTGATCAATTTTTTCATCACTTTGGAGTTGCTTCAATTCTAATCTGTCAATTCTTTGAAAAATAGAAGCATTCTCAATGAAAAATCTTCTCATATTAACAAATGCTTTTATTATTTGAATGCTAACAGAAATTGAAGTTTCTGTTTTTAATACTGTTGAAAGCATAGCGACACCATGCTCAGAAAATGCAAATGGTAAATTTCTTCTTCCTCCTTTACTTTTTGAAGTTCCAATTTGGCACCGCAAATAATTCCATTCTTGTTCAGTTAATTGAAATACAAAATGATATGGAAATCTATCAGGATTTCGTTTTACAGCTCTGTTAATATATTTAGTTTCAGTTTTATATAAATCTGCCAGATCACTGTCTAACATTACTTGAATTCCTCTGATTGTGAAAATCTGCTGTTCAACATAGTTTTGTAAGGGAGTTTCCATAGTGGATTGTAGTATTAAGAGTTCAAAAAAATATTCGCAAAGATAATGAATTTGTGACAAAAAAAGTCGGCAGTCGGCGGTCAGCGGTCGGAAGACTTAGTAGTTTAAAGGTTGAACGCTTCGCTGTTTAAAGGTTTAAAAGTTTAAGATATTCACGTTTCACTATTAACTATTCATTATTCATTATTCATTTTAATTACATGATTTTCCTTTCGAATTTGCGCCAGAGGAGGTAGATCCATAGTAACATGATTGTTGTTAATGGGATCATTAAGAAGTAGTTGTGGGTGGTTGCTAGTTGGGCGAACCAGAAGCTGGGTAAAAAGGATGCAAGGTACTGTTCTTTCCCGTCGATGAAAAAGGGGACAAATATTCCGAGCATGATGACACTGGCGAATTTGTTCATAGCCATCCCTTCTACTTTGTTGCGGGCAAAACTGACGACTAATAGCGATGGAATCAATCCCATGAGTCCACTGGAAACAGATAGACTGATGAGCATCGGAATTGTTATGGTGGTTAAGGAGAAAATCAGTAAAAGTACCATGGTGTAAAGGATGGCTATGAATGTTGGGATCCCTAACCGTGACATGATATACCCGTTTCTTCCTAATGGGGTTACGGATAGATATTTGGCGGTGCTGTTGTCTAACTCACCCAAAATCACCATCGTCCCGGGAAAGGCAAACATCATCGGGGCTAATAATGCCAGCAACAGATCGAAAATCAAATAATAGGGACTCAAAAATGTGGCTTGATGGAGATAGTTGCATAATAGCTGTTCTAAAAACGGGATCAAAAACTTGAAAACACTCCCGGCTAAAATGGGAACCAGCAAACATACCGTTAACATGGTGTCTTGCATGATTTCCTGAATGAAAGGCTTAAAGGCGATCAGGCTTTTTTTCATATCTTGCCCCCTTTCATTTCTGAAAATAACTGTGCTACCGCTTTTTGACAAAAATAGAAGGTCACGGATGTCCAAACAATCAAAGATAGCATGGAGAAAACCCAAAAGGAGGAATCTCCACTGATCAATTTGACAGCTGCTACACCGGGATTGAGAATCCACCAATCGGAATGGATGACATCAAACAAGTATAGGATGGCGGGCACAAAAACCACAATCTCAACCGGAATGGTGGCAATGACGAATCGGTTTAGTGTACCGGCTTTCGAAGCAAAATACAAACCTAAACAGGAAAACAGGGTGGATGCTAAGATGATTCCGCTAAGAATCAACGGGAAGTTTTTGGCACCTGAGTATAAAAACAGAATGACTCCAACCACTACGCCAAGTAAGACAAATGCTATGATTTTAGCTCCAATATATTCTCCGTTTTTCAGAGGTGAAACGGCTAATGAATGATGAATCCGCTGGCTTTTTTCGAGTAAAACGACAGCCCCCATAAAATATAATCCCATCGCTGCGGGATCCGTTAACACTAAGATGATCGTCGCGGTTTCTCTAATGGAT
>DAONEU010000243.1:0-2053 GCA_035403245.1 Bacteroidales bacterium
AATCTTTTTGGGCAATTTCATCTAATGTGGCAGAATAACAAAATTCGGGGATATTTTCGATGACCGACATTTGCCATTGATGGTATGTTTGAACCACCTGTTGGATATCATTATCGGAAAATTGGGTGTATTTTTTTTCAAACGGTTCCCCCATTTGTCGTAAATCCATAAACAGAATCTCTTGTTCCCGATTTCGGTAATTTCGGGTTTGATCTCCTACCTTTTTGGTGTGCGCTGTCTTATTTTTATTTACAATCCATAGGGTTACACTAATATCTGTTGTATAAAAAAGATTTCGGGGGAGAACCAGAATCGCTTCTACCAATCTATTTTCTATCAACTTACGGCGAATTTTGTACTCTTCTCCACCACCACTCAATGCTCCATTTGCTAGGATAAAACCAGCAACTCCCTCATCACTTAGTTTGCTTACCATATTCAAAATCCAACCATAGTTGGCATTGCTTTTGGGAGGTACATCATAACCTCTCCAACGGGGATCATCAATCAATTCATTCTCAGCCCGCCAATCTTTTTGATTAAACGGTGGATTGGCCATGATAAAGTCAGCTTTTAAGTCTTTGTGTTGATCATCCAAAAAGGTGTTGGCCGCTTTCTCCCCAAGATTCGCACTGATCCCTCTTATAGCAAGGTTCATTTTAGCCAATTTGTAGGTCGTGTTGGTATATTCCTGTCCATAAATGGCAACCTCTTTTTTATTGCCATGGTGCGCTTCAATAAACTTTACAGATTGAACAAACATACCTCCTGATCCACAAGCAGGGTCATAAATGATTCCTCTGTAGGGTTCGATCATTTCAGCAATAAGGTTGACAATGCTTTTTGGAGTGTAGAATTCTCCTTTCCCTTTCCCTTCTGCTAAGGCAAATTTGGAGAGGAAATATTCATAAACCTTACCCACAACATCCTGTTTAGGATCCTTGGTGGTGTCAATATCGTTAATTGTGTCTAGAAGGGAAGCCAATTTACTCACATCTAATCCAAGGCGGGAAAAGTAGTTATCCGGTAAAGCTCCCTTCAGAGCTTTGTTATTTTTCTCAATGTTATGTAAAGCGGTATCAATAAGAAGGGCTATGTCGCTCTGTTTTGATCTTTTGATAAGGTAACTCCAGCGACTGGTTTCTTCCAGGAAAAAGACATTGTTCATATTGTAGAAGTCTGCCATCTCTAAATATTTCTCTTTTCCTTCGGAAATCAGTTTAGCCCGTTGATCTTCAAATTTATCACTAGCAAATTTCAAGAAGATCAAGCCTAATACAACATGTTTGTATTCAGCTGGTTCAACGCTTCCTCTTAATTTGTTTGCAGCATCCCATAGGGTAACTTCAATTGCTTTCTCTTTTAGTTCTTTTTTTGCCATTATTTTTTTACTTACTCTCAACACAACCTTTTGATCAATATCAAATTGTAGTGTATTAAATGATTTGGAAGATTATTTTATTGATGGCAAATATATAAAAAAAATGAATAATGAAAAAAGAAAAATGAAGAATGAAAAATGAAAAAGACGGAAGTCGGCGGACAGCAGACTGACCGCTGACTGCCGACCTAAAAGATTCACAACGCGGATTTAAACGGATTTGTTATAAGAAATGATCACAGTGTAACACAGTGTTATACAGTGTATTTATGTCAATAAATTTGAAAAATATAACACTGTGAAACTCTTTTTTACTCTGAGTAACACTGTGGTTAATTCTTTTAAAAATGGACTGTTGTCTAGAGACGAGAGATTGGAACAAAAACTGAAACCTAAAACCCAATACCCAAAACCTATAAAAACCGCAGGTTTTGCGCGTGAGGGATGTGGAGGGCACCGAAGGTGGTACGAGCTGGAACGAGCTACGCGGTGGATGAACCGATATGGAAAGAAATTTCTTTAGCGAAGTGCAGCGAAGTACGGGAGCGAAGCGGACCCCGGAACAAGCCCGACGGCGTGGGATGGAATTGTGGGTTGGGGAAGCCGGCACGCCCAAGAAAAGGACGAAGGACGAAGGACGAAGGAAAAATAATAATGAAAAATGAAAAATGA
>DAONEU010000244.1:0-2046 GCA_035403245.1 Bacteroidales bacterium
TTAGTGGACACGATAGTTCTTTTAATTGCCCGCCATTTGCAAGCCCCGAACGTTAGCAGTTATTTAAAGAAAAGGAATATGACAAAAGTACCAACAGAATTTAATGGACAAATCGGCTATAAAGAAGTCGGTTTTTTAAGTAGTTACTCAAAAGATGAGGATTACTACGTTTATGAATGTAAAACAGATGATACTATGATTAACTCTAAGTACATTTTAGATTTTCATTCAAGTGTTTGGATATTAAAAGATAAAACCTATCAGGAATTTGCTCAAAAATTTGAAGTAATCTCAGGCGGTTGGTACGGACATGATAGCGGTGGAAAATGGGTTGGAGGAAGATGGCGTGCTTTAAAAAGGACTTTTGGTGAAATTCAATTTCAAGGAATTAAAAAATTAGTTAGAAAGGAGCCGAATGATTCTTTTAAAAAGAAATTTAGAATTGAAAAATCCTCTTTTAGCAAAAAAATTAAAGTAATAATATCCAGCAGTGAAATTGGGGAATTAATGTTTGAATGCGAAAGCATTTCTTTTAAACCTTCAAATAAAATTGCACTTTATAGCAAAGTGGAAAGAAAATTTGTTGATTATACTAATAAGCTTGAAGATAACGGATTAAAATTAATTGAATAATTTCCATGAGTGTTTCAATACCAGACATAAACGACAAATTTGTCCTTTCACTTATCAAGAAGATTGGTTTGAATAATGAGCCAATTATTGTTAAAGTCATTCCAGATAATGGCGCAGAACCACTTGATTGTTTTCCGACTGTTCAAAAGAAAGTATCAATTTGTGGAGGTAGAATAATTCTTGGTTGGCAGTTTTGGAAGTCTAAGAACCTAATAGAAGCAGAGTTTCATGCAATTTGGGAATCGCCTAAAAATGAACTAATAGATATAACTCCTAAACCAATTTCTGGACTTGATTACACACTGTTCGTTTTTGATGAAAAACTTTTATATGAAGAAAAACAAAAAGACAACATTAGAATAAATATCACAAATAATTCGCTTGTTGATGATTTTATCAAGGTTTGCGAAGCAATATTCACATTTGAGAACAAAGGAGAAAGAGCCTATCAATATGAATTAAACTTGTCCAATGCAGAAAAAGAAAAATATAAAAAACTTAAATTTTTAAAGGACCTTTATCAGACCATGATTACAAATGATTTCTCAAAAAATACGAAATGTTTATGCGGCAGTGGTATTAAATTCAAACATTGTCATGGAAAAGATTTGATAAAAACACTTTCACGTTTAACTTAAAATATATGTTATGAAAGGACATTACAATAAAGATTCAAAACTTGACTTTGGCATGTACAAAGGCTATGAGCTCGGAATAGTATATGTGTTTGACCCTTCATATGTTGATTGGTGCATAAACAACATAGACAGATTTTATATCTCTGATTTGGATGAGCTAAAGGAATATGGCGTGATAAATGAAAAGTTGGATTGGCAATATAAAATGATTGGCGACCCAAGCCTAATCCCAAATATTGACATTTTTGATACATTTCAGGAATTAATAGACAATGTCAATTTAGGAGAAAAAAAATATAATTTTTCTGATGAAACACTTAAAAAAAATGAATCAAAGTCATTCAATAAATCAAGTTCAAACTTTGATTTAGATGAAGATGATGACTTCGAAGATGACTATGAAGGAGGTGATTTTCGAGAAGAATATGATGACTATGATGGTCATGGTGGAGGTTACGATGATTGGGACGACCAAAGAACATGGGGTCAAAAAAGGGGGCTTTGTGATATTGCTGATAATTGTTATGGTTGCCCATATGCAGACCAGTGTTTTTAGTAAAAAGTATCTAAATATCTGATAATGAACAATAAACAACTGCTAACATGCGGTATATTTTATTGCCGAGATAGTGCTGAAATCAACGGCTGTGGCTCGCTTCAAACTTCATCACGGTTTGACAGTGACCTGCTCCGAAGTCGGCAACAAAAACATACCGCTGTCCGTTATAGGGCATTTAAAAAATAGAAAAAATGAAGAATACTTTACAAGCAATTT
>DAONEU010000245.1:0-1971 GCA_035403245.1 Bacteroidales bacterium
ATTTGGCTCTCTGTTGACCCGATGAGTGATAAATACCCCAGCATGTCGCCATATAACTACTGTGGTAATAATCCATTGGTCTTAACTGACCCTGACGGGAACACAGCTGGTGATTATGTTAATGCAAATGGTGAAATTATCGGAAAAGATGGAGCTAACGATAATATTGTCTATTTGGTGAGCGATCCAACCAGCATTGCAACGATAAAAAATAATCAAACAACTCCAACTGGGAGTGTAAATATTGATGTTACTACGACTTATTCCGTTTTATATGAGGTAATAGATGTATATAAAAGAACTATAAACAATGGAGGAATGAGAGAAGAAGCGACAACCATGATACCCAATTTTGCCACTCCTTTTATAAGTCCAAGTGGTAACTTATGCTCTTGGGATGTAACTCCTTCTGCTACCTTCAATCCTTATCATAAAGGTAGAGGCGGAGTTTTTATTCATTCTCATCCATTTTATCTTGTATATCAAAATCCTGATTTTCCAAGTGGAAAGCCACAATTTCACACTTTTATACCATCAACAAGAGGGGACGGTAACGATCGTGATAACTTTACTGGTTTTTCACTGAATATTATAGTTGGACAGATGAAAGATCCTAAACAACAAATCAACCTTGTAACTGGTCAATATAGTGATTGGGCATTTCCGTCAAATAGTATTGGAGCTGGATTTTATAATTCAAATACCGAATTAAAGTTTCAAATAAATATCAACAACCTTATTAAATTGAAATTCGATAAGTGTGTTGATCTTTTAAATAATTGTAGCTCTAATTAAGGAATTTAATAAAAAATGAAAAAAATTATATTAATAATTAGTTTATTTTTTCTATCAAATTGTGTGTTTTCTCAAGAGGCTAATAACAAACAATACACTGAAATTCCATATTTAGTGATTCTTAATCATAAAATTCCATCAAACATTCGAATCGATTTTATCAGTTTAGATTCTAATTGTTTTTTTAATTTTGGATGTCAAAACCTTTCAATATATCTTATTGAATCAGAATATATCTATTATTCAAAATGTAATCCTAAAATTAAGGTAAAAATAGATGTTATTGAAAAAGGGGGAAATAACATCTTAAACACTTACATTTTCTATGGGAAATTTAACGATTTGATAAATAAAGAGTACAATATTATTGAAATAATTGATAAACCATTAGATAATAATAAATTTATATATAAATATGAAACCCCAAAATATAGACAATCATATAAATGGAAAAAGACTTATTCGTCTGTTGATTATTAAAATAAAGAATATATGAAAAAGTTTTTAGTATTAGTTACTGTACTGTTATTTTGCAATTTTTGTGGTTCAGCCCAAAATGACACTACTTTATATTCAGAAGTGTATTATTTTGTATTAAATGGAAAAGTACAAACTAGTCGAACAATTGATACAATTTTATT
Source organism: Bacteroidales bacterium (assembly GCA_035403245.1). Lineage (GTDB taxonomy): Bacteria > Bacteroidota > Bacteroidia > Bacteroidales > WCHB1-69 > UBA5429. Next base: position 1,437 of record DAONEU010000245.1, read on the forward strand.
AATCTATTGTGATTCGATTGGAAATCAAATTGAAGTCCTAGGAAAATTTGAAATTGGTAAAATTAAATTTAAATCGAAAGATATTGAAAAAATTAAATTTTATAAATACCAAAAATGTGATTTGGAATTCTGTTATCATAATCCAAAATTTTTAAAAAAAAATAGAAAATTTAAAATTGAAAACATCTATTTTTTTTCAAATAATTATCTTGAAATTATCGATACCCCTGAATATCCTCCCGGATATGGATATGAGATGAATAATGGTTCTCATTTTCGTCCATTTAATCTTGATGGTAAATATTCCGATCATTTAATCTATGATTAGTAGATTTCATTAATCTATTAAAAATTAATTTATTATTAAGTTAAGATTAATGAATTAATTTTAAAATTGAACACTTCAAAAAGCATCCAAATAAGGATGCTTTTTGATATATATCAAACTTCAAAACTTGCATTTTCAGGTTTGTTTCCCAATTATTTTTGTAAATAAAAACAAAAGTTCAGAATGCTCGATATGCTCATGTGCTCG
>DAONEU010000246.1:0-1918 GCA_035403245.1 Bacteroidales bacterium
GCTAATGGAATATGATATTTATTACTTAAATATCCCCAGAGTGCTCTGGAAATTTCTATATAAAATGGGTCTTTTTGATTTAGTTTTAGCAATTTTAATCCATTTTTTAGATTTTTTTGAGCTACTTTTCGAGCTTTCTTATTTTTAACCAGAGCAGTATTGCTATAATATTCAATTTGTTTTCTTCTGAAAATCAAAAAAACAATAAATAGAACCAAAGGAAGTATTAAAAGTGAAAAATAGAGTGGTGAGCCGAAGAAAGATTCCGTGGTTGCATTTTTTAGACTGTTTTTAGTAGTTTTTATAAAACGGATATCATTGCCCAACATTTTAATTTTTTGTTGATTTGATGATGAGGCTATATAATTATCCCCATTCCCTTTTTCAACCGTTAAAGTAAATGAAAGGGAACTTATTGTTTTGTAAGATTTGGTATTAAGATCAAAAAAGGAAAAAGAGGGAGAAGGAAGGGTAAAATTCCCCGCATTTCTTGGAATAATCACATATTCAAAAATACGGGTGCCGGAGACAGTATTTCCGGAAGTGTTGATATTATCTGTAATTTTTGGATCAGTAACGTCTAATCCGGAAGGGAAAATCAAATTGAGATCCTCAATATGTTGTAAGTTGCCACTTCCAGAAACGGTAATAGTTAGATTCGTTGCATCGTTTGTTTTTAGTTTATCTCTGGAGATCATTGCTCTAATCGTAAAATTCCCCGATATGCCACTGAAATTTTCTGGTTGATTTGCTTTAGGAAGTTCTTTGACATTTAACTTCACGTTATTTGATTGTAAATTTAAAGTATAATCTCTGGCAGATTGATTTCCTCCGAAGAATTGATCAAAAACCGGATCCCCTGAGCTTTGTTGTGAAATGACACGAGCAGTGAATTTCATCTCCATTGGAGTAACTGTAATATCACCCGCTTTTTGAGGGAATACAGCTGTTTTTCTGATTTCATATACTGTGTATCGTTTTCCATCAATTACCTCAACAGTATGAGGCGTGTTAGCCTTAGGATCCCCTAAAGTATATGACCACAACCCATTTTGAGAAGGTATGTTGATATTATCCACCCTATAACCACCGTTAACACTGGGGCTGATATACAATTTATGAGTGATGATTACTTGTTCCCCTACGTATGGATTACTTTTGGAAGCAAAGGCTTTAATAAATACCTCTTTTTCGTTAAAAGTACTATTTGATTGTGATCTTCTATCACGTGGATTGTTTTGATTTTGTACAGATCCAGGAACAACCTTAATGGAAACGGCATTAGATTTGACAGTTTTTGAATCTACTTTAAAAGAAGCAGAAGGGATCGTAAATGTTCCCTCTTTTTTGGCAGATAAAGTGTAGGCGTAGGTATAATTACTGTTTTGAGTAGTTTTTCCGTTTATCATCGTTATAGATGAGGATGAACTTCGACTTGGTCCATTTAAAACATTAAAATTAGAAAAATCAGTAATATAAATTTGCGAGGCTTCCTGATTTAAAGTAACCGAATAGGTAAAAGGTTGACCAACTCCTACTTGAGAAGGAGCTTTTGCCACACAAGTAATTTGAGAATAAGCATGGTTTGAAAAGGATGAAAAAAATAGTAAGAACGTGGATAGTAAATAGTTAAGTGGTGTTTTCATATTTTTCAAAATTTCAAAAATTAACGATGCAAATTTACAAATATTGCGTTAAAAAAATCAAAAAAATGGACAAGTTTCAAAATTGACAATAATCGGAAAAAAGGACTTGACTTTCCCCTAAAAATGTTGTATATTTGCACCCCTAAAATTTTCAGTATGAAATTATCCCAGTTTAAGTTTTTTTTACCACAAGAATTAGTCGCATTACACCCTTCCGAAGAGCGTGGTGATTCTCGTTTAATGGTGTTGGATAGAGAAAAACAAACCATTGA
>DAONEU010000247.1:0-1909 GCA_035403245.1 Bacteroidales bacterium
GAGGGGATCCCTTTCGGCACAAAACCGGAATTGCCGGCATATCCAATCCCGTTTCTTAAATATCGGATCATCTTCTCCCGATCAAATCCGTAGTTTATCGCTTGTCGCACTTCTTTGATCAGCAATGGATTGTTTTTATCGTTGTTTTTATCCAATAACAGAAATCCTAAATATTCGGTATTCAAATAGGGTCCGGTTTGCAATTGGATCTTTTTCTGATATTTGGGATTGAGTTTCCCCTCTTTGGTCAAGAGCGCATCTTTGTAGCAAGGGTCAATCCCCGACATAAAATCGAGATTTCCTTTCATGAATTCCATAAACATCGCTTGCTTATCGATGATAAAGGAAATGGCAACTCCATCCAGATAGGGCAATTGAACCCCTTTTTCATCTTTCTCGAAATAGAGAGGATTCTTACGAAGTACCAGTTTGATCCCCTCCTCCCACATCTGGAATTGGAACGGACCGGTTCCCACCGGATGTTTTCTGAATTCTTTTCCGTAATGTTCCACAACCTCTTTTGGAACTACGGAGCAATATTTCATAGCAAGTATCGACAAAAATGGAGGAAAAGGGGCTTTAAGCCTGATTTCAAAAACGGAATCATTAAGTGCTGTAAAAGAGGGTTTCCCTTTAGAATCTCTGTCCACTTGTGCAAAGATCCAGGCTCCGGGGGAAGCCACTTCAGGATCCAGAATACGATTTAGACTATACACAAAATCTTGGGCAGTAACTTTTCTTGGTTTTTTAAAGTCAAACTGACTGTTTTGATGAAAAAAGATATCATTTCTAAGCAAGAAAGTATAGGTTTTTCCATCTTCGGAGATGCTCCAGCTTTTCGCGATCATCGGGATCACCTGAAGGTTTTCATCGAGATCCACCAGTCCGTTATAGAGCATATTACAGGGCCATAGCGCTGCCTGACCGGAGGCATAAGCCGGGTCAAGCGACTGAATACCAACCGATTCATTATATTTAAATATTGCTTTATCATCTTCCCCACTCTTTCGGGCACACCCAATCAACAGGATGATAGATAAACAAAACAAACTAAAAGGGCGCCAATTGTGGTTCATTAAAACAAAATTAAGATGCAAAAATACGAAATAATAAGCGAATGTGATAATGTGATAATAAGCTAATTAGGCGAAATGGAATTAGCAAATTTGTGAATTTGTGAATTTGCAAATGAATTTATTGGTGTAATTCGTGGTTAATATTTTTAGAAATGAACACAGAGTTACACGGTGTTAAAAAAGAGTTTCACAGTGTTTGTATAAGGTTTAAAAGATGAACGCTTCGCTGTTTAAAAGTTGAAATACCACTAAAAAAAATAGAACGCGGATGACGCGGATACTTTACAAAACTGATATGGAAGTATTATGAAATAGATTTTTTCTGAATTTCGCACAACAAATTGTCTGTTTTTTGCACAACATAATATCTATTTTTTGCACAATTGAATTTTTTATATATCTTTGCAAAAAAATAAATAACTTACTATGAAGTATTTTCCAAGATTAATTGAAGGTGATTTAATTGAAAAAATGGCTTCTTCAGGTGCCGTTTTGATAAAAGGTCCAAAATCATGCGGTAAAACAGCAACTGCTAAACAATTTTCAAAAAGTATATTGGAAATGGATCGAGACATTCAGGTTCCAATAATAATGGCAACAAACCCCAGGATGCTGTTAGTAGGTGAATCTCCAAGACTGATTGATGAATGGCAGATATACCCTGAAATATGGAATTATGTAAGACATGAAGTGGACGACAATATAAAAAAAGGGCAGTTTATTCTCACGGGATCAGCAAATCCGAACGATAATATAAAACTACACAGTGGAGCAGGACGTTTTACTGTATTGCAAATGGACACTTTGACATGGCAAGAATTAGGTTTTTCTTC
>DAONEU010000248.1:0-1885 GCA_035403245.1 Bacteroidales bacterium
ACTACAAGTATGCCAAATATCACAATAGCGTATATCTGAGACATGATATCCATCCTTTTTCACCTCCGGGTAATTGCACCTTTTTACCGAATTAGCTCCAGGCCATGATAAACTTTTTGCTGCAAGATTCGTGGCAAATCGATTAGATTGTTCCAGTGGTATTTTTGAAAAAATGGTAAAAAAGGTATTTAATGAATTGGCGCAAATTCAATTTACTAATATCACCTATCATGGTAATATTTTGAATATTTGGAATAGCAAAATCAAAATTATTGGAATAAAAGTGACTAAAAATGGAAAAGGCTTAAATACTAGAGCATCACTTTTCCGATTCGTATGGTAACCATTCATGAAAAATGAAGGTTGGCATACAGGAAATGAATATGGCTGGCTTCATACAAAACGAACCGCCCAATGTTGGGCATGAGATCGATGTTAAGGGCGCAATTACATCAGAGGATGCCGGTTTTTACCTCGTCCTTGTATCTGCGATAATATTCATGATTGCAGCTCTAACAGGAAATCTGGCATAGATTAAAGAATAAAATTATCATTGTGTTGGATTCATCTTATGCCGTCTTTCGCCCTCGGAAACGATTAAGGTATATACAAATATTTTTAGTATTTCCATTATTCTTTTAAAATTTTAATGAGGGGCAAGGACGATGGTCGGAATGTCAAATCGCAGTCTTTTAATATGTAAGATAAGCATATTCGTGTAAAACAGATTTGAGAATCAAACGAGAGCAAAGAGGCGCCCATTTCAAATGCCTAGCATTAAATATACCAGAATCGAGATAACTCCTGATGCTTATCGTTCTTTGGAGGCAGAAGCGATTCTGCAAGGAAAAACATTAAAGAAACTTGCCTCCGAGTTGATATTAAAGGGCGTCTCCCAGAAAGCTCTCGATTTTGTCCAGGATGCCGCTATGCCTGTGGTCTCTGAATGGCAAGAGATGGAATTAGATGAGGAGACATGGAAGGTAATAAAAAAGATAGGATCCACCGGCATGCACATCGGGGAACAGACATTGAAGACCGTAAAGGATGCTATTTTAGAGAATGGATACCAAGAGGCAATGCTTTATGTAGCCCAGCATACTGCTTCGATGGAAAGGGATGAGCTTCATCGTGTGATGGCCATATGCAGGCGCTATAAACTCTCAGTTAAAATGGCGGCATATCTCATCGAGAATCTAAATGAGATCGAGTCGGGAAATTGGATGTAAAAGCCCAGACTATTGCTTGTTTTGTCTTCCTGGAAGGGTTCTGAAAATCCTGGCATCTTTCGAGATGCCGCCGGCAGCATTGAGTCTTTGAACATGGGGATTTATGTCCTCTGTCCTTTGAAGAAACTGATCCGCGACTAGCTTTTCTAGCGTCCTCTTGTCCACCTTATGTCCTTTTCCTATACCCGGACATGTGGGATTGTAGTTAATATTAAGAATGATGTCTCCGCTTGAAAGAGTCTCTTCTTCCACCCGAAAGGGAAAAAGCCGACAGGCAATAGGTCGCACGGAATAAATCATGCACCCATCTCGATAGAAAACGCAGGTGGAATCCTCCTTGCTTTTCATCACCGGCAGATCAAGGATCACCTGACGGCCATTATCCCCGATTTTAACATAGCAGCCATCATAATTAAAAAGTGTATCTACAAACTCCTCCGCCTCTTTTCCCGTTTCTTTAGCAATAGCGGAGACATCCTTCTCAGTGAGATAGATCAAATTGGACTTATGCCAGAACTCTTTAATCTGATCCATAGGAACAAGATCATCAAAATCAAGCGGCCTTTTATGATGGCAACAGGACCCGCACCTCTGGCACAGGAACCTGATATCTTGAAAGGCAGCCTTCACTATAACGCGGGGCAGAATGATCCCCC
>DAONEU010000249.1:0-1881 GCA_035403245.1 Bacteroidales bacterium
CCCAAATTAACACATTAGCACATTAGCACATTAATAAGGGCATTCCCCTTTGGCTTCGCTCAATCTTACCTCAACAACAATTAACAAACATCGTATCGCTTGCCAAAGGGTCGGTCTCCGGCCTGTACTCCTCGTTTCGCTGCTAGGGTCTGAGCGGCCGGGCAGTAGCTCCTTCGTCGCTCTGCCCGATCCGTCATCCCCTAGGCAGCTCAACTTGCGGGGTACCTGGCCTTCGCCCTAATGCGGGGTTACCCTCCCAACGGAGCACTCTCCCATATTCTATAAAATGCAGGGCAATTTAGTCTCTAAATACATAAAAATGAAGCAATAACATAGTTTTCGTTTTTTGCATCTAACCATCACCCCGCTTTTATAAGAATATGTTTTTTAGACGTTTTTTTTTGATTTTCTGTTCATTTGTTTGATTTTTTGTTTATATTTGTCATGATACTTTGTACTCATTAAACTCAAAAAACTATGAAAGAACAAACCGAATTCTCTAAGGTATTCAACGAAACACTTGCTCAAGGTCAATCACAAATCGTTGAAGAAGTTTACGAAAAAATTACTTACACCAATCCATTAGCTTCTGAATGTGAACATATTAATCAGATCCAGGTTAAAAAATGTCCTCGATGTGGTGATACCCATATTATTCTGAATGGTAAAAGAAAAGATGTTCAGAATTATTTGTGTAAAAAGTGTCATAAGAACTTCAATGAGTTTACCGGAACAACCATTGCTTACATCAAGAAGAAAGATCTTTTAAAACCCTTTATTCATTCGATGTTATCGGGAGATAGTTTGTATGTTTGTTCCAAGACTCACCATATTGCGATACAGACAGCGTTTGATTGGCGTCATAAAATAATTGCAGCCCTTATAGCTTATACTCCCACAAGTTATCAAGGAATAACAGAGATGATGGTCATAGAAAAAAGATTCTCAAGAAAAGGACAAGGAGCAAAAAGTAGGAATATCGGACAGAAAGGAAAAATCACCAATCCTGCTTCGAATAAGAAAGCTGAATCAAAAGAGAAAGGAGAAACCCAACCTCTTTCATTGGTAGCGATAAGTGGAAGAACCTCCCGGTTTGAGATTAAAATAATTCAACAGGGACCATTAGAAATGGAGATATTAGAGGAAGAATTAGGAAAAAAGCTCAACCAAGTGAATAAACTGTGTATTGAGGATGAAGTGATCCTGAAGAAGTTTGCAGGAAAGAAGCGGATCAGTTATTTTGTTAAACAGCAAGGTAAGAAAGTAAGAGGAAGGAATAAATTTTACAATACTGAAAACATCGAAAACAGATACATCAAAATGAATAAATTCCTGGAGCGTTTTCATGGAGTTTCTTCGAGTTATCTTCAAAACTATCTGTATTGGTATATGGTAGTGGATCTGATCATGTATCGGATCGATTCATCATCCGTAATGGTCGAAAGATCAATGGCAGTTCGTAAAGGAAAAGAAATTTACAAAAAATGTAAGTTGTTTGAATAAAATCGTTTCTATTTTTATTTCTATCCATTAAAACCATTTGTTCAAAGAAATGGGTGTAAACCTGTGCTGTTTATTCGAAGAATTAGGTGGATTAAGAGAGAAATAGTAAGTTTGGTTTGATTTTGGAATATCCAAATGAGGATTTGAATCAAAAACTTTGAGGCATTGCTTTCATATTCTTATAAAAGCAGGGTGCAGTATTGAATTGAAATGAATCAAAGTTATTACAAGATTAATCATAGATTGTTATTGAAACAAAAACCCTGCATTTAATAGAATATGACAGAGCATTTCAGTTGTAAGTGAAAACCTGAAAAAATATATTCTTATAAAAGCAGGTTACTATTTTAAAGTGAAATCAGTAAATTTTAAATCAAC
>DAONEU010000250.1:0-1833 GCA_035403245.1 Bacteroidales bacterium
ATTTTTATTGATCCCTTTATTTGGTTATTCCCTTATTATTTCGTATATTTGCTGGTTCAAAAATAAATCGATTATAATTTATAACTTAATAATAATCAATATGATAAAAGATGATTTCACGTTAAGACATAACGGTCCTCAACCTGAGGATGTGGATAAAATGTTACAAACCATTGGCGTTGCTACATTGGATGAATTGATTGATAAAACGATTCCTGCCTCTATCCGCCTAAAAGAGGATCTTCCATTACCAGAAGGTATGACTGAAGGTCAATATTTAGCTCATGTTAAAGAGCTGTTCGCTAAAAATAAAATGTACAAATCCTATATCGGAATGGGGTATTACAACACTTTTACTCCTGGTGTTATTCTAAGAAATATCACCGAAAATCCGGGTTGGTACACAGCTTATACTCCTTATCAGGCGGAGATTTCTCAAGGTAGATTGGAAGCATTATTGAACTATCAAACCATGGTTTCCGATTTAACCGGTATGCCTATTGCCAATGCATCTATGTTAGATGAAGCTACCGCTGCAGGTGAAATGATGTTGATGTTCTTCAACAGTCGTAAAAGAGATGCTGTTAAAAATGGTGTTAATAAATACTTCGTTTCCAATGATGTATTTCCTCAAACTTTAGCTGTTATCCAAACCAATGCCAAACCACAAGGGATCGAAGTTGTTACCGGTGATCCTTTCAAAACTACAATCGATGAAACTTTCTTTGGTGTGATGGTTCAATATCCTTGCAGCTGGGGAGAAGTGGTAAACTATAGAAATTTTGCTGCTGACATGAAAGCAAAAGGGATCTTTGTAGGTGTTGCTTCTGATCTATTGGCATTAACTCTTTTAACCCCTCCGGGTGAATGGGGTGCTGACTGTGTTATAGGAACTGCTCAACGTTTCGGAACACAAATGGGATTTGGTGGTCCTCATGCAGGTTTCTTCGCTTGTATTGATGATATGAAACGTCAAATGCCGGGTCGTATTATTGGAGTTACCATTGATGCTCATGGAAACAAAGCTTTACGTATGGCTTTACAAACCCGTGAACAACATATCAAAAGGGAAAAAGCAACTTCCAATATCTGTACTGCTTCTGCATTATCCGCGATCACTGCAGGTTTCTATGCCATGTGGCATGGACCAAAAGGGTTAAAAGATAAAGCTACAAAAATCAATATTTTAGCCGGTATTTTGGCTGACGAAGCGGTTAAATTAGGATATAAAAATCATAATCCATACTTCTTTGATACCATTTGTCTTCAAGTTCCGGAAGGAATGAAAACGGAAGCGGTTCAAAAAGTGGCACTTGCCCATAACATGAATTTCTATTACTGGTGTGATGAGTGTATCTCTATCTCATTAGATGAAACCGTTTTATTGGAAGATGTGAATGCCATCATAGAAGTTTTGGCTATTGCTGTAAACAAACCATTTACTCCATTCGTATGCGTGGATAATGGAACTATTCCTCCTTACAGAATTCAAGAAGATTTGACCAGAACTTCCACTTATCTGACTCATGCAATTTTCAGCAAATATCATTCTGAAACTGAAATGATGAGATATATGAAACTATTGGAGATCAAAGATTTGTCATTGAACAGAGCGATGATTCCACTAGGATCCTGTACCATGAAGTTGAATGCTGCTGCAGAGATGTTCCCATTAAGCTGGCCTGAAGTGGGAGCTATTCACCCATTTGCACCTGCTGATCAAGTGGAAGGATACACTGAAATGATTAAAGAGATGGATCAATGGTTGAGCATTATAACCGGATTCAAAGCGATCTCATTCCAACCTAACTCCGGAGCTGCCGGTGAATACGC
>DAONEU010000251.1:0-1828 GCA_035403245.1 Bacteroidales bacterium
TGCGAGCCGGAACGCCCTTATTAATAAGCTAATGTGATAATAAGCTAATGTGCTAATTGGACTAAAGACGAAGGACGAAGGACGAAGGACAAAGGAGGAAATAAAAAAGGCCACCTGTTGGGGTAGCCTTTACTTTGTATTTGTTATGCGTTATGCTTTTCCGCCGGTATTACCTAAAACAGGAATCATATCGGGAGCGGTATCTTTGATTACGCCATTCTTTTGTTCAAACTTTTGAATGTTTTCATTTAAAGCATGAAGTAATCGTTTCGCATTTTGAGGAGTCATAATGATTCTAGATCTTACGTTTCCTTTAGGAATACCAGGCATCAGTGATACAAAATCTACAACGAATTCTGCATGTGAATGGGTAATGATTGCCAAGTTTGAGTAAACTCCTTGAGCTACCTCTTCGCTTAAATGGATGTCAATTTTTTCTTCTTGCATAACGATTAAGATTTAGAAGCCATTAGAATTTCATATTCTTCTTTAGAACCAACCAGAATGTTTTGGTAGTCAGCCAAACCTGTACCGGCTGGGATAAGGTGCCCAACGATAACATTTTCTTTCATACCTAACAATGGGTCAGATTTTGCGTTAATAGCAGCATCTGTAAGTACTTTTGTAGTTTCTTGGAAAGAAGCAGCAGAAATAAAGCTACGTGTTTGTAGAGAAGCTCTGGTAATACCTTGAAGAATTGGTCGACCGGTTGCTGGTCTTGCATCTCTAACCTCAATTGTACGTAAGTCTTTTCTCTTCAATAAAGAGTTTTCATCACGTAATCTTTTAGCATTGATGATTTGACCTTTTAGGAATTCTGCAGAATCACCTGCATCAACAACTACTTTCTTTTCCCAGATTTGGTCGTTCTCTATTTGGAATTCAAGTTTATTAACGAGTTCTCCTTGTAAGAATTTAGTATCCCCTGGATCCCCAATTTCAACTTTTCTCATCATCTGGCGAACAATAACTTCGAAGTGTTTATCATTGATTTTTACCCCTTGTAGACGGTAAACCTCTTGAATTTCATTAACGATATACTCTTGAACTTTCATAGAACCCTTGATATTCAAGATATCTGAAGGAGTTAAAACACCTTCTGAAAGTGGAGTACCTGCTTTTACGAAGTCATTTTCCTGAGCTAAAATTTGTTTAGAAGTTGGGATTAAATAGGTTTTTTCTTCCCCTGTTTTTGAAGTAACTTTAACAGAACGGTTCCCTCTCTTCAATTTTTTGTCGAAAGAAACAACACCGTCGATTTCAGAAACGATAGCAGGATCAGATGGGTTACGAGCTTCAAACAACTCGGTTACACGTGGAAGACCACCGGTGATGTCACCGGATTTACCAAATGAACGAGGGATTTTAACCAAGATCTCACCTGAGTCAACATCTTGACCATTTTCAACGGAAAGACGAGCACCAACAGGGACATCGAAGCTTTTGATCACATCACCTTCTTCATCTAAAATCAAGATACTTGGGTTTTTAGTTTTCAAACGACTCTCAATAATCACTTTATCGTGAATATTGGTTTGTTCGTCGGTTTCAATTCTGTAGGTAACACCTTCCACGATATCCTGGAATTGAATCTTTCCTTTTATGTCAGAGATAATTAATGCATTATAAGGATCCCATTCAGCGATCATATCGCCTTTGGTAATATCATCAGAGTGTTTGAAATACAAGTTAGCACCGTAAGGGATATTGGAAGATGAAAGAGCAATACCGGTTTTTTTATCGATAATTTTCATTTCAGCGGAACGACCAACTACTTTGAAGTAAGGTTTACCGTTATCATCCACTTTTTCAAGGAAACGAAGTTCAT
>DAONEU010000252.1:0-1777 GCA_035403245.1 Bacteroidales bacterium
TCTAACAAAGGGAAGCACTCACTCTATCAGGGTAGTGAAAAATCTCAATACGTTTGTAGATTTTGCGGGCAAAAACATTCAAGCATTTCAAGTTTAACATCTGGTAGCTGCTTCCGCCATCCCAACGGTGCCAATAAAGGGAAACATGCACCAGCGTTATAAAGCGGTAAAAATAGTTTTTTTTGTATAAGTAAAATAATTGTTTTGAGTAATTAATATTTTTACATTTGTATTGGTTTTATAATAAAATTTAACAAGATGGATGATAACACACTTATAAATTTATTATCACAGGTTTCCGTAATCAATAAAAAATATAAAGAAATATTTGAAAAAACAGGTGAAAATTTCAACATTTTCAATATCCTAAGAATTGAAGCAGAAGAAGTTCAAACTCATTCACGTTTTTTGTGCGAATTACTAAATCCTAACGGATCACATGGTAAAGGGGAACTTTTTCTTAATCTATTTCTGGAAGATCAAAAGAAAGATAATTCAATAGAAAATGAGAATTTTGTTGAGAAATTGCAGAATTTTAACACAAATAATTGCACGGTTAAACCTGAAGTCAATATTGGTTTTAAAAACAAGGAACAAACCGAGGGGGGTAGAATTGATATTTTAATAAAAGAGAGTAATTCTGATAAAGCAATAATAATCGAAAATAAGATTTTTGCTGGTGATCAACTTAATCAACTTATACGTTATAATAATGCTTTTCCAACTTTTCCAAACCCACCAATTTTTTATTTGACTTTAGAATTAGATGACAATAAACCATCTATTGCCAGCAAAGGAGATTTAAAAAAGGGAGACCATTTTAAGTGTATTTCTTATAAAGATGATATATTGATTTGGCTTGAAAAATGTTTGGCAAATTCATCCGATCATCCAATTTTAAAGGAAACAATTAAGCAATATATTTTTTTAATAAAACAATTGACGAATCAAACTACAAATAATAAAATGGAAAAAGAGATTGTTAATATAATTATCGAAAATGAAGACTTTATTAGATCAATATTTGAAATTCAAAAATATAATATCGTCAGTGATATCAAGAGGAACCTGATTTCAAAACTAAAAAAACAACTAATCGATTTGATTGAAGAGTTAACAAAACAAGGGTATTGCCTTGATTTGGAATTTGATGAAGAGAAGTTAGGTAGGGACAGTAATTCATCTTATATAACATTCAAAATCAGAAATTCCCAAAAAGGTTTTTATATAAGTTTGGGTTTTTGCAGTTTTTTTGAAAATATGTTTTATGCCGTTGATTGTAACAGAGATTATAAAAATATATGTAGGGCTGAAGTACTTAAATTACTTGATAATAGAGATGGTGGCTTTAGCGAGATTTGGATTAAATGGTCCGATCAAAAATACAGAAATTGGGATATTTCACCTGATCCATGGTTAGATATAATTAACGGTGTTTTAAAAGAAAATATTAAAGAAAGAATTATTGACATTCTTTTCAGACTTAAAAATTTCTTAAAAGATAATTGAAATATTTTCTTCAAAATATTTCACCTCTGCCATCCCTTGTCATAGTCTATAGTTATCTTTGATGTTAAATAGTGTCTGTCCGTAATGTCAGAGTTTGAACAAGAATGTTCGAGTTCGAGGCTTTCGTAGTCTTGAAAATCAAGGAGTTTACTATGGTAAACGACTGTTTTCAAGACAAGAGTAACGAAGAAATCGGACATTATGGACAAACTCTAAATAGTCAACAACATTATTTGACGAATACAGTATTTATTATGGCATAAAAAAC
>DAONEU010000253.1:0-1725 GCA_035403245.1 Bacteroidales bacterium
ACATCTGAAGGGTATATTCAGAGTAAGGTTTTAGTGTTTGGCTGATTCTCCAGATAACAGGATCATTTTCCCAAATATAGAGTAACTTTACATCTCCGGGTTCCAGAGCTCTTAAACTTATTTTTTCGCCTTGAATAAACATAGAAAAATCTTTAAAGGGTTAATGGATCATAAAATGTTTTATGATTCTCAATTTATGGGTATATTTTTCAGTTTCTGTATTAAAAATGCCGGTTTGATCTAGTTTATCAATTCTCACAAACCCGGAAGAATGAAGTATTTTGCCTTGACCACAAATAATTCCGGTATGATTTATTTTTCCTTCTTCATTATCAAAGAAAGCCACATCACCAATTTGCGCTTGTTCAAAAAAGTCCACATTTTCACCTTGCAACACTTGTTGAGATGCGTCACGAGGTAAAGATTGCCCGATCGCTTTGTAGGCCAGTTGAACCAATCCACTGCAGTCGATTCCCAAAGGTGTTCTTCCACCCCAAAGGTATGGAGATCTCAGGTATCCGGAGGCAAAGCGGAGTAGTTTGATCTGATTTGGACTCAAAGATGGGTGTTCCGGTAGGTTTTGTGGTTCCGGTAGATCGATCATGAAAACAGCATTTCCTAAAATGAGCATTCCCTCATTGGGGTAAGGAAAACTAGACCCCATATAGATCGGAAAAGTTACGTTTGATTCAAACTCACGGATGAAAAGAAGATAATCGGTAACGAAATACTTCTCGATAGCAAGATACACTTCAATATCTTCCGGATGGATAGAGTTGAACAATTGAATGTCGATCCAGCCCTCGTAGTTACATTCGAAAGTTTTGATTTTAAGCCATTTTTCGGTTTCTTCGATCACTTGATAAGGATCTCCGAAAAGGAGTTGCGAACACATCTCTGCACTATGCCGAGGTTCAGAACGCATTGCAATTTGTGCTAGGTGGGCGACTCCAAATTTTTCCATGATTATAATTTATTAGAAAGGAAGATCATCCTGATCATTATCCACGAAAGTACCTTCAAACTCTTCAGGAAGAGGATTTGATTTGGCAGCAGTTGGGAAACCTTGAGGTGCATTGGCAGGAGCAGCAGCGGCAGCTTCAATTTTCCATGCTTTCACATCAGTGTACCATTTACCGTTAAACTCTCTGGATTCAATGCTGAAAGAAACGATCACTGAATCACCTATATTGATGGCATTCAAAGAATCCACTTTGTCACCCCATAAATTGGCACAAACCTTTTTAGGATAAGCCTCTACCGTTTCAATCACAAACTCTTGTTTTTGCCATGATGTTCCCGTTTTACCAACACCCGATTGTAAAGGCAATTTTTGTATTAATTTTCCTGAAATTTCCATATAATTTACAATATATTTATGAATAGCCCTCAGCTAAAGCACAGGTCAATTCATTATTTATTATTCATTATTCATTATTCATTATTCATTATTCATTATTTACTTTTCTTCCCAAACACCGACACATGTATATATCTTCCCGGATTCTCCTTGATATCCACCAACAGTTTATTGAGGTTATCTGTAGAAGCGGCTAAGTTTTTATACAGTTGTTCATCATTTACTAATTTACCTAAATCACCTTCTCCTTTATTGATCTTATCGATCACTTGTTGAAGATCTGAAATGGTTTGGTTGGCATTCAAAATCACTTTAGCTAAGTCCTCTTTTGCGATATCACTAGAGATTTTGTCAAAATTTGAAAT
>DAONEU010000254.1:0-1711 GCA_035403245.1 Bacteroidales bacterium
GTAAATATCTCATGACTGCTATTAAAAACCTACTGTTGTGCATTTCTATAATCACAATTATGTTTTGTAGATTCCACATTCGGAGCCTCAGTACTTAACAGGTATATTAAAATATCCCAGAGCTTCTTCTCTTCCCTCAAAATATGCAATTATCCTGTTATTATCCTCATCTACACAAAAATAAGAAAACTTATCTTCGGTTTCTATCGTCAATAAATAGTCTCCTTGTGTATTAAATATTAAGATTTTAGAGGGAATATTCCCTTTCAGCCTGGTCCCATCATTAACAACAGCTAAATCATTGATGTAAGATGCGAATATCTTCCCGTCTGCTATTTCAATTCCAAAATAAAACGATTTGTTATTCCCGTCGTTTTTCACTCCTTCTGGTCCATATACGTTATACAAAAGGTTCCCCTCCAAATCACAAATTGTCAATAGGTCATATTTAAAATAGCTATTAACGTAAATATTATTGGCGATTGAAAGCGCAAATTGAGAACTTGACTTATCATCTTCAAGCTGGGGGTTTGCATAGCCAAATTCTTGAATCACATTATTTCTAATATTTAGTTTTGACATAATCGTTGTGTAAGAGTTGCTATTGATAAATTGCACCGCTTTCCCAATGAATATACTGTCATTCAGGATTTCGAATCTATCAATAAATAGGTCATCGCTTAGCTTCAGACTTTCTGTCGGCATAAAATCTTCATTCTCAAGTATGCTGTCAAGGGGAAATTTCCATATGACTTTTTGTCCAAAATCAGGTACCCATAAAACTCGATTCTGCCTGTCTACTCCAATATTGCCGGGCTCAGTTATTTCTCCCGGGCCTCTTCCCAGCAAACCTGAACTGGCAACGTGCCTAAAGGTGTTCTTTTCAAATAGATGAATACACCTGGGGGTTTTAGATGCGACCTCAAGAAGAACCAGGTACTCATCAATAATATATAATAACGATTTACCGAATAATGCTCCATTTTTAATATCCACAATATCATTTTGTACGTTAACAATTTTGTTTCTCTTCTTCTGGAGCTTTTCAGTATTCGATCTAACCCCGGAACAACCTGTAAAACATATTACAAAAAACATATAAATTACCAAAAACTTCTTCATGTGTATTATGGTTAAATAATTGGAAAGTATGGGCACGGGAGTTGTGCCCATACAAAAAGAATCTTAAATAATTACTGCTGCCTTTCCTTATAATCTCCATAATCAAGATAATGAGGATGCCATCCATTGCACCTGCAACCCGCTCCGTTGTCAAGACATCCATTCGGGCAATCAGGATTCACCTGCGCATTTGCCTGGGACATTATTTTTATGGCCTTCAAATTAGCGTCATCTGTGCGGACTTGTGCAACATTTACGGTAAGAATTGCAAACATCACAAAAACACAGGCGACAGTTGCAAGAAAAAGTCTTTTTTTCATGATGATAGGGTTTTTTAATAAAACATATTTATGAATTCACTATGGCCGAGGCCGTTATTCAAGCTGATCCAGCTTGAATATTTTTCTGTTTTATTATCTTTGTCGTCACCTCCTTTCATTTTTTGTGAAAGGCCGGGGCAGAAAGTACTTGGCAATACAGGCAAAGCTTTCTGCCCTTTTCTTTCTGATTTATACTTTTATCCCTAAAAAAAATATTTCGTAAAACGGCAAACTTGACCTATGTAAAATTAAATAAGATGTTTAAGTTT
>DAONEU010000255.1:0-1708 GCA_035403245.1 Bacteroidales bacterium
CAATTGGTCTCTCAACAATTAAATCAGGTGCATAAAAACCCATTCTTAAAGGATACTACAACCGTAAATACACCAATTTCACTTCCTGTTGAAGTGGCTGATTTAGCCATTAAGTATAATGAAAATTCGAAGATAAATGTAACTACAATGGATCAGAATACACACGAAAGTATTGTGAATAAAAGTAATGACAATTATGAAACGATAGCTCAGGATTTGAAGATTTTTCAAATTTTTAATTCAGAGCAAACCAGCTTGATCAATGAAATGAAAGCGGAGATTCAACACTTAATCACTTCAGGAGTGCTTGTTGAAATGAAAAATGATCAATCTACAAATAAAAATATGGTTTTGCTTATTGATAAATCTTCACAAGGTTTGGAACAAGTCCCCTATTTGATGATGATGATAGACAATGGAATCGATTTTGATTTGATGTTTTTAGCCGGAAATATTCAAATGCAAAAAATAAAAGATATAAATATTTAACACTGATACTAAGGCATATAATCAATTATTCATAGCCTTAAGATTATATGCCTAGTCAGTGAATCAACCCTTTTTTTTAGCAATTTCAATGATCCCTTTTGCAATCACATGGATGGCATCAGGAAGTCCGAATTTTTTTATCTCTTCAGCCATTTGGGCTGCTTTGGTTTCATTTTGGATCAGCTCCAGCAATTGTGGCATCAACAATTCATTAACTTGTTGGTCCGGAATCAGAATAGCGGCATTGTGATCTGATAATGCGGCTGCGTTTTTAGTTTGGTGGTCTTCAGCGGCAAAAGGGAATGGGATGAGAAGGGTAGGAGCCCCCACAAGCGTTAACTCTGCAATCGCCAGAGCACCTGCTCTTGAAACTATAAAATCAGCAATACTGTATGCAAAGTCCATTTTTTTGATGAATGGGACAATCAATGTCTTTTCATCTTGTTTTGCCAGTAATTCCGGAGTTATGGTACGGTAAAAAAGGTCACCGGTTTGCCAGATGATCTGGATTCCCAGGCTTTTTAACGTGTCAATATTTTGAGCCATACATTGATTGATGGAGCGAGCACCGAGGCTTCCGCCAACAACCAATAGCGTTTTATGTTCTTTAGAAAGATGAAAATGGGCATAAGCCTCCTCGCTTTTCTTTTGAAGATGCAATATTTCTGAGCGGACAGGATTTCCGGATTTCACGATCTTTTCAGATGGAAAATAGCGTTCTAATCCATCATAAGCCACGAAAATCTTTTGTACATCTTTAGCGAGTGCTTTATTGGTAACACCGGGATAGGAGTTTTGTTCCTGAATAACCGTAGGAATTCCTAGAGAGATCGCAGATTTTAATGCCGGACCACTTGCAAAACCACCCACTCCGATCACCACATCCGGATCAAAATTACGGATAATCTTTTTAGCTTTGGCCATTGCTTTTAAAAGTACAAAAGGAAGTTTTAAATTTTTCAGGATCCCTTTTGGAGAAAGATCTCTACTGATCCCATAAATTTCGAGTCCTTCGATGGGGTAACCCGCCTCAGGAACTTTCGTCATCTCCATTTTATTTTGAGCTCCGATAAATAGGATTTCAGCTTCAGGGATCTCCTTTTTGAGCTGGTTAGCGATCGCTAAGGCCGGAAAAATATGTCCTCCCGTGCCACCTCCCGAAATGATAAAACGATTTTTCATGATGACTAATTTTTCGCAAATGTACCTAATTTAATAC
>DAONEU010000256.1:0-1706 GCA_035403245.1 Bacteroidales bacterium
GCAAACATGGCATCAGCTGTGTTCCAATTGTACACCAGCTCATTGATCCCTAACATCTTGAAAAGGGGTCGTTCAAACGGATAATAGGGTGGCTCCGGATATCTGTAATTACTCTCTTGAATAGTACCTTTTTCAGACCAGTCTTTTAATAGAATATCGGTGATGGTCATCAAATGGCCAAATTCGGTATTTTCAAGCTCTTTACTTAGATAAGTGGGACACCAGTCTCTTCCGTTATTCATCTTTCCGGCTAAGAAATCATTCACATCTAAGCTTTGAGACAACTCTTTCTCTGTTACTGATGCGAGTAGCAAGATCGACTCCACTTGCAATGGGGGAAGCTCTTCCAGGGAGGCTTCCCGTTCACGACCGATGATCACCAACATGGAGCTATCTGATAACGCACCTAAAATCAGGTCGGCATCGAGCGTAAACTGACGAATATATGACAATTGTTCTTTAAGGTCACTCTTTTTCTGAATGGCCCAGGCTACAAAACCCGGATTCTCGCTAAAGAAAACGCCTTTGGTTTTATTTTTGAAGATCTTTTCTACCGTAAACTTTTTGGAAGTATCCTTCATATCGAAAAACAGCTCATCCTCTTCCATAAACCACTGATTGAATTCATACAAAGAGATTTGATAATCGATATTTTCTTTGGTAAAGAATACTCTTCCGGATTTTAGTGGAAGCTGAGTGATGGCGGGTTTATAGTCAGAAAGAAAAAGAAGCTTAGATAACTCTTTAATTCTCAATTCCATATTTTCTGCGGTTGCATTCGCAATACTGATGATGATATCGGTGGAATAACCATCATAACCCATTTTGTGCTTTTTGAATTCAACAGAATGAACAAACTCCTTAAAAATGGATTTGATCGAATCTATTTCAAAATGGGGCGGTGGATCGGAAATCAAAATCATTCTACTGCTGTCTGCGAAAGAGGCCAACCCAATCGTTTGGTAGTGGTATTGAAATCGACTTCTAAATTGATTATAAAGGGTGTCTTTTTGTTGAAACACATCTCTGGATTCGATACTCATATTCTGCGAAGGTATAAATTCTGTTTTAAAAAGGGTGGCTGTTTGTTTAATTACGACATCTTTCAATGAAGTAAAAAACCATAAAGAGAGCATTAGTAATAAAAAACCAATGATGGAGCCGGTAATAATCAATCTTTTTTTCATTACCAAAAACTATTTAAGTAAACAAGCTTTAATTTGTTCTGCATTAATTGAAACGGAATGGACTGGATCCCCAATCATTCTCAAAGCGGTGAACCTTACAATCCCTGATCGAATCTTTTTATCCTGGTTGGTATACAATGCGATTTGATCTGCCATTTTGGGTGAAATATCCGGTATCTGATAAAGTCTTAGAATAAATTCCTGTATTTGATTTTTATCTGAATCACTCAGGAAACCAAGCTGATAGGATAATTGAACTTCAAAATAGATTCCGATGGCCACAGCATATCCGTGAGAGATCTCCATTTTCTGATTCAAATAATAGGATTCGATGGCATGACCGATGGTATGTCCAAAATTTAAAACCTGTCTGATTCCAATATCTTGTGGATCAAGTTGTACAATATAATTCTTAAATTCTTTAACACCCCATATCAATTCATCGAGTATCCAGGATCTGATCGATTTAACATCATTAACTTTTTCAAGCAAATCGTTCCAAATCAAAGGAATCCCGAG
>DAONEU010000257.1:0-1677 GCA_035403245.1 Bacteroidales bacterium
ACCTTTTAGTGTTTTTATAGGTGAATATTATTTTTTGCAAATATAAAACATTTTTTGAATTTGGTATGTCAAATTTTGATTTTAAAAAATAAAAAATACCCATTTTTAATACCTGTTTTTCTAAATTGCTAAATCTTCAAATGGAGACTTTACTTTTAATAAACTGGATTCTGTTACATGAGTGTAAATCTCGGTAGTCTTACTGCTTTTGTGCCCTAATAACTCCTGAATATATCGCAAGTCTGTCCCAGCTTCCAATAAATGAGTTGCATAACTATGTCTTAACCAATGTAATGTTACCGGTTTATTGATCTTGGCTGCTACTAAGCTATTTTTTAAAACCTTTTGCAAACTGGTTTCACTATACTGCTCTCCTGCTATTTGCCCCTCAAATAACCATACCTTTGGCCTATAAATCTTATAATAATCTCGTAACATCTCTATCACTTTATCTGATATTGGAATTACTCTATCTTTTTTCCCTTTTCCATTTATGATGATCAATAAATGACGCTCCGAATTTATATGCTCCGGCTTTAAATTGATCAACTCACTCCTCCTTAAACCACACGCATATATCAAACTTAACATCGTTTTATGTTTCAAATTCTTGCTGACTTTCAGAATCATGAGTACCTCTTCTTTGCTTAAAATATTAGGTAATTTATGTTCGTTTCGTGGTCGCTCAATCTGCTCAGTGATCATTTTTGTCCCTAATATAGTCTTAAAGAATAATCGCGCTGCATTTACTGCCTGATTCTGATAAGAAAAACTTAGTTTCTTGGGAATCATATACTGATTGACAAATAAAATCATATCATCATTGTTGATCTCTTCTGTTTTTTTGGGCATTATAAACCTTAAAAAAGTACTTATAGCATTAATGTATGTAGCAATAGTGGAACTACTATACCGTTTGTGCTCCATCCACAACTTAAATGTTTCTACCTCTTTTTGCCTGGCTTGATCTAATTCTGGTAATTCTTCAATGACTTTATAAGCTTGTTCTTGAATTGATTTCCCAATAATTATTGCTGGAACTTCTACTATTTGATTAATTCTATCTTTAAAATAATTTTTTAATAATGTTAAATTTTGATCCCTATTTGGAATAATCCACTTGTATTCTATGTTGTCCCATCGTGAATACTTAAAAGTTCTCAAAAATTGTATATCTGCAGTGCTTTTAGGAACTTGAATTGTAATTTTGTTGCCAATAATGGAAATGTTAATGTTTTTTGAATTTTGGAGCGATGACATGAGTTCTGTAATTTATATTAGTAATGTTCATTTTTTTGAGTTCTAATTAGTTTTTCATACTCTTTTCCCTACTTCTCCCTACGGCTTCGCCGTTGTCAGTAACAGTTTCCGTTTACTAACCCCGGCTTTTTTATCTGGATATTTAGCAATTTATGAAATCGCTAAATCACTTTTTGAATCTCTTCTTGATCAATCTCAATACTCGCAAAACTATCTAATCCAGGAATGGAAATGCAAAATCTACTGGTGCCTTTAGAGGATATAACATGTCCTTTCATCCCACTAAAATGCCCGGAGATGATTTGAACTTCTTCTCCCACCTGAATTTTTCGTCTTTCAATCTCTACCTCTCCTAAGTAACTGCACAACCTTTCAATTCTTTCCATCTCTTCCTCTTTCAAAATGGACGCTTTTCCA
>DAONEU010000258.1:0-1668 GCA_035403245.1 Bacteroidales bacterium
AATTAAACCTGCAAAATTAACATTTTTTTGCACATAAAGGTTACATAGTACTGAATTTATTGTGATTAGATAACAAATATTAAAGAAATCAATTTCATTATTTGCATAAATTATGTATCTTTGTAACCCCAAAAAAAGAGGGGATTTTGAATTAAAAAAATTATAAAAATAAAACCAATTATATGATGTCAAAGTTATTATTACTAGGAGATGAGGCAATAGGGCAAGCGGCTTTAGATGCCGGAATTTCAGGTGTTTACGCATATCCCGGAACCCCTTCCACTGAAGTGATGGAGTATGTTCAACATTCAAAACAAGCGATTGAAGGGAATGTACACCGTTTATGGTCGTCGAATGAAAAAACTGCGATGGAAACTGCCATTGGAATGTCTTATGCAGGAAAAAGAGCTATCGTATGTATGAAACATGTTGGCCTTAATGTAGCTGCAGATCCATTCATGAATTCAGCTATTACGGGAGCTAATGGAGGTTTAGTGTATCTTATCGCTGATGACCCTTCCATGCACTCTTCTCAAGATGAACAAGATTCGAGATTTTTTGCAAAATTTGCTTTTATCCCAACGTTTGAACCTTCAAACCAACAAGAAGCGTACGATATGACTTATGAAGCATTCGCTTTTTCAGAAAAATACAGAATTCCTGTGATGATGAGAGTTACTACACGTTTAGCACATTCCCGTGCCGGGGTAACTCGTAGAGCAGTTCTTCCTCAAAATGAAATTAAATTATGCGAAAATAAAAGACAATTTATATTATTACCTGCTCATGCAAGAGTTTACTACAAAGAACTACTAGCAAAACAACCATTATTAGAAAAAGAAGCATTACAATCAAAATTCAATAGCTATATTCCCGGAACAGATAAATCTATGGGAATCATTACAACCGGGATTGCATACAATTATGTAATGGAGAATTATGTTGATACAAAATGTCCATACACAATCCTTAAAATCACTCAATATCCTATTCCAACCGAATTGGTTCAAAAAATCACCGATGAATGTGACTCCGTTATGGTTGCTGAAGAAGGTTATCCTCTTGTTGAAGAACAATTAAAAGGTTTGTTAAATAATGGAAAACCGGTTAAAGGTAGATTAGATGGTACTTTACCTAGAGATGGTGAGTTAAATCCAAATATTTTAGCTGTAGCCTTAGGATTACCAAATACATACGGAACTGATGTTCCTGAAATAGTAGCTCCTCGTCCTCCTGCATTATGTTTAGGTTGCCCTCACATTGATTCTTACACAGCTCTTAATGAAGTGATGGATCAATACACTCCCGGTCGAGTTTTTTCTGATATAGGTTGCTATACTCTTGGAGCTCTTCCTCCTTATAATGCAATCTATTCAACTGTTGATATGGGTGCTTCAATCACAATGGCAAAAGGTGCTTCCGATGCCGGCTTACGCCCTGCTGTTGCTGTTATCGGAGACTCTACATTTACTCATAGTGGAATAACCTCTTTATTGGATTGTGTGGTTGAAAATACACCTATTACTGTGTTTATTTTAGATAACTACACTACCGGTATGACTGGTGGTCAAGATTCTAATGCATTAGGCCGTATCGGAAATATTTGCAAAGGATTAGGTATCCCTGAAGAACATATTCATGTGATCACACCTTTGAAAAAATTCCATG
>DAONEU010000259.1:0-1645 GCA_035403245.1 Bacteroidales bacterium
CCTGTTTTGTGCAATGGGACACCCAAATTAGATTTTCATGTCTAGAAGACGTGCCTGTACCTCCGTAGGTTTGAGTATCTTAATTTTGACTTGTCTTGATTTTGGCAAAATGTATCGTAGTTGTCTGATTTCCTTGATTTGTCCTATTACCTTTTCTGGCGATAATTCAATGTCATTTATTTTTAATAGTCTTTCAAGTTCTTTGTATACAGTATAGGCGGCAAAACAGATACAGATATGCGCTTCGATACGGCCTTTTAGCCGATGGTATATTGGTCTGATACGCAAATCGGTTTTTGATATGCGGAACGCTTTTTCAACCTGCCATAATTGACTGTAATTGCCTATTACTTCTGTCCTTGATAAATGAGTATTGGTAACATATCCTTTTAATCCATCCCATACATTGTCTGTTTCATATTTTTCATAATCGATGGAGATGTTTACCTCACCAGATAGCTTCAAATATTTATTGTAGCCGCGGTTGTTTATATGTTCTTTTGTTAACTTGCCACTTTTTACTTTTTTTTCCAGTCGTTTTAACCCCTTCTCCCTGTTCCTTTTGTCATTATATGCCCGTTTATAAGACATGCTCACTATTAGCCTCCCATTCTTACATTTCAACTCTTTGGGGACCCCTTCTTCCACTTCAAGAGCTAAAACTTTTTCTTTTATTTCTTCTGCTTCATTCTTGATCCTTGCCCCAAGTATGTATTCATATCCATGACTCTGTAAAGCATCTATGTTTTTTTGTGATAATAGGGCTGCATCTGCAACTATTATCGGTTTATCAATGTTGAATTTCTCTTGAAAGGCTTTAAGTATTGGTATCAGGGTCTTTGTTTCGGATGTATTACCTTCGAATATTTGATAACCGATAGGATAACCATGTTCACTAACTAACAGGCCAATAATAATCTGCGGTTGTTGGTGTTTACCATCTTTATTAAATCCGGGTATTCGGTAATCATCTTCTTCCGAGGCTTCAAAATACAATGTGGTCATATCATAGAATACAACACCAATCTTTCCTTTTAAAAGTTTTTTTGTATACTCAAATGATATTTGTTCTAAGGTTGGTTTCAATTTTGAATTTAGCTCATCCAAAAAACGATAGACAGAGTAAACACTTACATCCATGTTCAAATGCTGTTTGAAATAATCTACGGTCTTCAATTTACTTCCAGGATAAACTAATCTGCACAAAACCAAGTTCTTAAAATAATCGGGACACCCACCAACTGGAAAACCTATTTTCTGATAAATTTTGCCAAGGATTAACTCTGAACCAATGATCTGTAAATGATCATTCGCAATGCTGTTTACAAAATTCTCAACTACTAAATCATCATGTTCTTCAAAAAGTGATTGATTCAATGAAAGCCTTTCTAATTCTGCATTTGATATTAATAATAAGAACTCTTCTTCTCGCTTTGTAGTAGCGCAACCAATAGTTTTTATTACTTTATATTTACCTCCTGTTTTTGAAATAATCTGCAGGCTTTGACTACCACTTTTATTCTTCTTCTTACGCACAAACATGCCACAAATTTACATCGGGACACCCAAATTACAAATTTTTAAACGATAAATAATTGATTTTCAATATGGATTTTTTGGGCCTTCACATCGCGCACAAAACAGG
>DAONEU010000260.1:0-1633 GCA_035403245.1 Bacteroidales bacterium
ACATATACGCGCTGCTCCTCTTCCTTCCTCCTTGCTGACGCATCCATCTCGGCTTGCTCAAGCTTGTTACGCATTTCAATTAGAGAATTTCCTAAAATGTCATCTTCTCCCATTGCCTCATAAGTCGTTTTAAAATTTCGATTCCCCACCTCGAGTGCAAACTGTGATAGCTGTTTTAGATTAAATATGAGTTGATTTAACGAGTTTGCAATTGCCCCAAGCTCGTCGCGATTTCTAATTTCAAGCTCTTCAGTATGTCTCCCTTTGCTCAGCTGTTCAACTTTTCCCTTTAGCTTTATTATGGCGTTTGATATACGACTTGAAAAAAACAAAGCAATAGCCAATGCAATAACTATTGATGCAATTCCTACAATCCAAGTTGTTTTTAGAGATGTTTCTACTGTGCTTGTCGATGATTTTTCGGCTTCTTCTACAATTTTCTTAGTGTACTCTTTTACTTTATCAAGACCCTTAATCGTTGTAAGACCTTCGGTAGAAACCTCTTTAAGGATTTTCATTACCCTTTGATCTTGGTTTAACAATGATCGTTCATTACTATTTACAGTAAACGTTTCATTTAGCAGACCATGAGCCTCTTCAATTTTACTTTTTATCTTCAGCCCAAAATCTAGCTCAAATGTATTTGTGAGCTCTAGTATTGGATCCTTATAAATATTCCCTGATAAAGATTCCGACTCGGTTAACGCTTTTTTGATGGTTTTAATCTGATCGTTTACAAACTGCACCTGAAATTGGTGCTCTCCCCACCAGTAAGCAATATCTTCCTTTTTAGATGCATAAACCATTTCGTAAAGGATATGAACATCTGAACGAACAAAATACTTTGCTTCTAAAACAGCATCTGATACAACTAAACTCGATGTTATCTGTTTTTGCCTATTTTCGATTGATTTCAAAAAAAGGATACTTTGAACACCAACAAAAATCATCAATCCGATAATGATGAAGAAGCTTATAAGTAGCTTATTGCTAATTTTAAAAATTCGATTCACTTTCATGATCAAAACTCATAATTTATTTAGCAAAAGAAATACTTTTTCTTAACAAAAACGATGATGTTTCTCCAACTATATCAGATACTTAAACAATATTTTCTGTTTTACTAGAATTAAAACGATTGCGATCTATGTAAAAAATTATATATAGATGTTATTGATATAATCTTGGAAAATTTTAATGATTAAACAAAAAAGCCTAATTCTTAGTGAGATTAGGCTTTCTGTATGTTTTTAAAACTACTCCAATATTTCCTTATGCTCAATTTTACCAAAAAGGTGTTTCCTCTCAAAAATCAAAAGATAAAATACTCCGGTTGTTATAGCAGAGTCTGCAATGTTAAATACTGGGCTAAAGAAAATGAAGGGTTTACCGCCAACAAAAGGGAGCCAATCTGGGTAAGAAGTGTTTATAATTGGAAAATAAAGCATATCAACTACCCGACCATGTAAAAATGAAGCATACCCTCCACCACTAGGAAGGAATCTTGCTACTTCAGTAAGAGAATCGCTAAAAACCAATCCATAAAAAGCACTATCTAAAAGGTTTCCTATGGCACCTGCCATAATCATAGAAATGCCGATAACAAAACCTGTTTTTGCATTTTCCTTTATTA
>DAONEU010000261.1:0-1632 GCA_035403245.1 Bacteroidales bacterium
ATATAGAAATTTTTTTAATACGAAAAATTGGTTCAGGGTTCAATGTACAGGGTTCCGGGTGGTGTTTTGGTAAAAGGTTTTGGGTATTGGGTATTGGGTATTGGGTTTTATCAGTTATCAGGTTTCAGTTATCAGTTTTTACTTTTTACTTCAAAAAACTCTTCACTCTTATCTCTTAACTCTTTTTGGGCATTCCCCTTTGGTTTCGCTCAACTCCACTCCCACACAATCGAATATGAAAACCGTCGCTAGCCAAAGGGTCGGTCTCCGGCCTGTACTCCTCGTTTCACAGCAAGTGGTGCATCGGCCGGGCAGTAGCTCCTTCGTCGCTCTGCCCGTCTCGTGCACCACTAAGCTGTTCAACTTGCGGGGTACCTGGCCTTCGCCCTAATGCGGGGTCCCCTCCCGACGGAGCACTTCTCCCATATTCTACTATTTGCAGGGTAAAAATTGAGGTATTTACTTCATTTATAGGTTCATATATAACTTTCTGATTTCACTTCAAAATAGTAACCTGCTTTTATAAGAATATGGTTTTCAGTTTTTTATTTACAACTGAACTGCTCTGTCATATTCTATTAAATGCAGGTTTTTTATTTCAATAACTGTCTATGATTAAACTATTTCCAACTTTGATTCATTTCACTTCAAAACTGTACCCTGCTTTTATAAGAATATGAAAGCAATACTCCAAAGTTTTTGATTCAAATCCTCTTTTTGAAACTCCAAAATTACAGCAAACTTGCCAATTTCTCTCTTAATTTGGCTATTCATAGAACAAAACACATAGTTTATCTTCCATTTTATTAATCAAATGGTTTACAATATGATTGTAATGAAAGATGAAACAATTCTATACAAACATCTTACACTTTTTGTATATTTCATCCCCTTTAGGAACTGCCATCGATTTTTCAATCATTGTGGATGAGGAATCGATCTTGTACATAATCAGATCCACGACCATATACCAATACAGATAGTTCTGCAGATAACTCGAAGATACACCATGAAATCTTTCTAAAAAACGATTCATCTTGATATATCTATTTTCGATGTTTTCTGTATTGAAATATTTATTGCGACCACTTACTTTCTTATGTTCCTGATTAACAAAATAACTGATCCTCTTCTTTCCTGCAAACTTTTTAAGGATATCTTCTTCCTCTATACATAGTTTATTGACCTGGTTGAGCTTTTTATCAACTATTTCATTTAACACTTCCATTTCTATTGGTCCTTGTTGAACAATTTGGATCTCAAATCGAGATGTTCTACCACTAATCGCTACTAAAGAAAGAGGTTGGGTTTCTCCTTTCTCTTTTGATTCAGCCTTCTTGTTCGAAACAGGATCAGTGATTTTCCCTTTCTGTCCAATTTTCTTGCTTTTTGCGCCTTGTCCTTTTCGGGAGAATCTCTTTTGTATGACCATCATCTCTGTTATTCCGGTATAACTCTTTGGAACATACTCTTTCATGGCTGCAATTATTTTATGACGCCAGTCAAAAGCTGTTTGTATAGCAATATGATGAGTTTTGGAACAAAGATCCAAGCTATCACCGGATAACATGGAATGAATAAAGGGTTTTAAAAGATCTTTCTTCTTGATGTAGGCAATGGTTGTTCCGGTAA
>DAONEU010000262.1:0-1620 GCA_035403245.1 Bacteroidales bacterium
TCCTAAAATCCGCATGTCGGATTTTTGGAGATTTTTTATAGATGATTTCTGCATTTATAATAGTTTATAATGATCTGATATTGGGGGAAAACAAAATTTTATAATCATTTAAAGGAAAAGCATCGATATTGTAGTTGATCATCTTTTATTGGGGCATACCTATCCTAGGTTATATTTTTAACCAACAGATTATTAATAAAGTAATACTTATGGCTTCTATGTTGATATCCCTATATCTCCATATATGCACAAGTAGTTTTGCCTTGCTTTTCTAATCCATTTTGCAGGCAAGATGATAAATAGGAACAGGAACTTTTTAACTCTATACGTAGGTTTTAATGACTTGATTGTTTTTGAGAAGTAGCAAATAATATTGTGATATAAATTTCTGCAAATAGCTGTTATATAAAGGAAAACGGTGTTTTGCTGCAGTTTTGAAAAGGGCATATGATTCCAGCCAAAGTCATTTTTAAGTATATCAAACTGCTTTTCCATGTTTCCACGGTGGTTGTAAAATTCAACAACCTCTTCAGTACTTAATCCTTTGTTATTTGTAAGGATAGCCCGGTATTCAAAAGGATCTAAAGTGAACAGATCTAATTGATTATCTTCTTTTAATTTTCTTTTCACTACCAGTCTATATCCTTTTAATTCTGCTTTCTCGTTTTTAGCTTGTTTTTGAAATGGAGTGATGTATATTTCGCCGATTTCCATTGGCACATCACAGTTGGATGTAAAAGGAACCCAATTAGATATTTGTGTAAAATATTTTTCGATATAACTATTCCTGCATCCAACGAAAAAATTCTTAACATTCTTTTCGAGAAGTTCAATTACATCGTGTTGATATGAAGCCGCATCTGCCCTAAAATTATCTATGGTTTTTACATTATTAGCCTTCAGTAATGTAAATACACGACTCAATGTGTCTGACTGAAAAGATTTGGCATCACTGTTCCCGTTTCTATTTTCAATGTAAAGAACTTGTTGCTCATTAATGGTACATATACCAGGCTGATACCCTGGATTTCTTTTATAAGTCATTTTACTGTCACTCTTCTCATTAAAAATTATAGTATTATCATAATCAATCGTGAGTTCCTCAGCATCAAAAGCACCTAACTTCTTAAGTAGTAAAACATTAAGTCTTTCCAGCACTTGATTAGTATTGTATATATGATCAACTTCTCCTCTCTTTGCCCGGCAAATCTGATTACTTTGATGCAATTCAGAAAGTCTTCTTAAGACTGTATCCGGACTTGGTAGATTAACAAAAGGGTTATTGATAAAATGATTCTTTAGGTGTGTCTGTAAATCTTCAATACAATCACCACCACACATATAAATACTTAATACAGACTTAATTATATCACTCCAATTGTACCTGCTTTGATTTTTTAATGCAGGAAGAGTTTGGTCAAATAAACTATCAAAGTCGTTTTTATCAAGATACTCGAAAACAAAATTAATCCCGCCAAATGCTGAAATTGGTTTATAGTTTCGTATTTTCATATTGGTATTTTGATGCAACACCAATTTAGGTGAAAATACTATTGTCGCAAAGCGTTATTTATTAACACTTTGCGGCTTTTTTAAACACAATCCTACGGATATTAGGAG
>DAONEU010000263.1:0-1601 GCA_035403245.1 Bacteroidales bacterium
TAACGGTTCGGCTGCTGCTTTTCGGTGGCGGTGTTAACCCACTGTCGTTTCCACGAAGCACTGCCGTTTCTATTTTTTACTTTCTGTCCTACGAGCCACTGCCCCGCCACTGAAAGCAGAAGCCTGTTACCGAACGTTACTCTTTTATTATTTTACTTGTCAGTCTATCGTTGTCAAAGTTTGTCAGCACGATAAAATACAAACCACTTGTCAGAGAACTAACGTCTATTTCGGTGAAGTTATCTGCTCTTTTTAACTGCAATTGTCCGCGACAATCAAATATCTCAAGTGTTTTTGTTTGTCCAAATTGTTGGGGAATTAGAATGTTTACTTTTCCTTTTGTTGGGTTTGGAAAAATCAATGCATTATTTATAGGCAATGCATTATCTGCAATTCCAACTACATGACCAAAAGAATTGGTTTTTATCAATAACGCTTTCTCTTTATAATCATATCCCTGATACCAATTATTTGACCATCCTGCTATTATAAAGCCACCATCAATTGTTTGTTGTAGGTCACATCCCAAATCATCCCAATTACTGCCAAATGTTCTTGTCCATAATGTATCACCATTAGAATCTATTTTAATTAGATATACGTCTTCACCACCTGTACCAAAGCTGGCAGTCCTACCAACAATTGCAAAACTATTATCACTCGTTGAAATTCCTTTATATGTAATATCATCGTTTATACCACCGTATGTTTTAGACCATTCAATAATTCCTGATGAATTAATTTTAATTATGTATGAGTCATAACCTCCAACACCGTAACTTTTAGTACAACCAACGATAATAAAGCCGCCATCATTTGTTTTAATAATAGAACATGCATCATCACGTGCAATACCCCCATATACCTTTGTCCAAAGTGTATCTCCATT
This sequence comes from Bacteroidales bacterium, assembly GCA_035403245.1. Taxonomy (GTDB): domain Bacteria; phylum Bacteroidota; class Bacteroidia; order Bacteroidales; family WCHB1-69; genus UBA5429. The sequence goes on from DAONEU010000263.1 coordinate 890, forward strand.
TTCATTTGTTCTAATTACATGTATATCCCAATTATCACCTGTTGATGTTTTTTTAATTGTACCCAGCAAAATGTACCCATTATCGTCAAGCTGTTTCAAGTCCCAACCATAATTTGCCCAATACCTATCATATGTTTTCGTCCATAATGTGTTACCATTGCTGTCTGTTTTAACAAAATATATTGATGCGAAACCTTGTCCAAAGCTACAGGAAACACCTGTAATTGCATAACCACCGTCTGAAGTTTGAATTACGCCATTTGCATCATCATCAGAATATCCGCCATAAGCTTTTTGCCATAAGGTGTCACCATTTGCATTTATTTTAATTAACAAATAATTGCAAGCCGAAAATCCTAAACCATATGTTCGTCCACAAACAATGAAATTACTATCGCTTGTTTTTTTAATTGAACTAAATACCTGAGATAAATTTCCACCATATGCTCTTGTCCATAATGTGTCTCCATATTGGTTAGTCCGAATAATAAATGCTGATCCTGAAGTGCTACTAGTTTGTCCAACCATAATATACCCACCATCTGAGGTTTGCAGTACATCATATCCAGTATCATGTCCAGAATAATTATACTGTTTTAGGAAAGTAACTTGTGGATAAATAAAAGTCCATGGCAGTAAAAAGGTCAATAAGAATAATAGTTTTTTCATCATATTTTTTTTGTGTCCGGTTATTCTGTAATGTTCGGTAACG
>DAONEU010000264.1:0-1599 GCA_035403245.1 Bacteroidales bacterium
TTTTTGTTTCCAAGTCGTATACTTGAGATAAGTGAAAATCAAGCATAACTTGTTGATCTCTTATCGTAAAAATTAGGTTTTCAATCCGTGTGGATGCTTGATTAGCTTGGTAGATTATTATTTCGTCTTTCATCGTGTAGTTGGGGCTAGTTGTTCGGGCAAATATAAATAAAATTATCAAATTAACAAATGAAATGAAGAATGAAGTCCTTCGTCATTGGTCCTTTGTCTTTTGTCCTTTCATGGAACGCTAATTTGTATGGTTTTTTTTTGGATCACTAAGTTTCTCAAAGTTTGCACAAAGTTAAGGAAGTGTCTCTTTGTGAAACTTTTTTTTTAACTTTGAGTGACTTTGTGCTCCTTAAAAAAGCCGCGAATGCGCGAAAAAATTTCAAGTATTTTTTTAACTCTTGCCCTGTCAACTTAAGCCTAATTAGCTCAAAAGTCTTCTGTCTGTGCATATCTAAAGAAAAAACGCTACTTAGTTGTTCGCTCGGATTGTGACTCTATGATTAAATCTTCAAGAATCTTTGTTGAATCAATGATACACTTTTCACAGATGTTTTCGAATAGATTGTTCTCTTTTGCAAATCTTCGTCCTTCTTCGGTCTTTAAATCACAGTTTAAAAGTTGTTTGAGCCACCAAATCCACACGAGATACTTTTGGCAACGGCGGGATCCAGATGTAAATCCTCTGAAAATGAAGTTAATACAGCTTGAGCACAGTTTAATCCGGAGTTGAATAAATCTAGGGCAATTTTTTCTTTCATTGATATTTATTTAAAGTTACATGATGAAGGGTTGAAATTATCTTTCTTTGTCAACTTTGATATGTCCGAATTTATATTTATTCTTTAAACCAATAAATTATTGCATATCAGTATTTTTTTGGTTTTTAATTTGATTTTATTTCAAAAGTGCCTGAATTTTGGTACTGATTACCACCTTGATAATAGGTTTCGGTAAATGTTCCGGAAATAACGTACTCCTTACTAAATATTTTATGAGACCATTCACCATTTATATAAATATAACTTCCAACACCAGACAAATAATCAACCATACCTTCAATTATTTTATTTTCTTTAGATAATACGTATCCATTTATGGTAATTGAATTTAGTGTTGGATTACTGATCTCAATATAGGCGGTTTTTACTAAGCCCTGAGGAATTTCATAAGAAAATATTCCAATATAATCACCTGCTGATGGTTTTTCCTTTTCACAACTTGATACCAACAATGAGGTGAATAAAAGAATAAAAATGATTAAATTATTTTTCATAATATTTTATTTTAAAAAACATGTATATTTGATATAAATCAGGGTGCAAAAATACATTATTAATAAATAAACCATGAATACGAATTATTAATTTTTGAATTTGTTGGAAATAGAACGCTGATTGGCACGGTTTTTTTTGGATCACAGAGTTTCACAATGTTAAACGAAGTCTCACTGAGTGAAAGAATTGTAACTTGGTGAAACATCTTTTAACTTTGAGTGACTTTGTGCTCCCAATAAGCCGCGAATGCGCGAATGAATGAAAAATGGACTGGAGACCAGAGACGAGGGACTAGAGACAGGATTAAAACTGA
>DAONEU010000265.1:0-1590 GCA_035403245.1 Bacteroidales bacterium
GAAGTAATAGACATTTTTCAGGATAAATTTTAGACGATGGTTTCTAATGGACATTTTTCAGGGTGTTTATTTCAACACTTTTAGTGAACGGTAGTTTAAATTTCACATTTTTGCAAAAGCTACTCAAACGGAAATAGGCTCTGCTGGAGAGCAACCTATCAGGGATAAAGTAGAAGACCGACGAAAATGTCAATTCAATAGGCTGTGGTAATCATAGCCTATTGATATTTTTAGAGGTCATTTATGCCTTCAAAAACTCATCAATAAATTTCCTTTTTCTTTTATTGGATAGTCCATTATGGTTGCGCAGTTTGTTTTTCAAGTCTGCAAAATGCCCATCAATAGCATTAGTCGTACTGGGAATGTTCAGTTCATAATGATCGTACCACGTAAAAAGCCAGGTTAAGTTGTTCTTCAAACTGCGGTATGCACTCCTGAGCCTTTTATGGGTATAGAATGATTTGTTGCTTATCGGATTGGTTGTCCTTTCATTGAGGAATGTTTCCCATTTTTCAAACCATAAATTTAATGCCCCTACAAACGATTCTTTGTCTGTCTGTTTCATCATATCAATTACTACCATTAGTTCTTGTGCTGCTTTCAGTTTTGGTTTTTTGGTCAAATATCTTCGCATTATGGCAGATTGATGAAATTGGCACATTTGCACAGGAACATCCGCAAAAGACTGTATCAGCCCTTTTCGCCCATCACAAACAATAGCTATGATAGTAAAGCCTTGTTGTTTCAATAATTCAACACCTTGGACATACAAGGCATTGGTTTCATGTCTGACATAATACTTGAGCAGATTCTCTTTAGTGATGGCATCTTTAAAAAGCATTACACCAAAATTCCTTCCCCAATAAGTTGTATCCATCAATATAATAACCGACCGTTTACAAGGTTTGGGAAGAGAGATAGAATGCTTATCTATTCTTCTCTGTATCGTTTTGGAGGAGCATCTATACTTCTTTGAAAGCTGCAAATAGGTCTGTTTTCCATTGATATATTCATCCCATAATTTGGCGTTTTCAATCCTTTCCCCTCCTAAAAAATGTTTACCACATGAATGACATTTATATTGTTGTTTGCCATTTTTAAATCCGTTTTTTCTAACAATTACACTACTACAATAAAAGCACTTTTTTGATTCATAACCTTTGACTCCTTTTAAATGCAGTAATATTAAGCATTTCAGAAGTTTTTATCCTGAAAAATGTCTATTAAGCCGGATTTTATAAATAACAAAGTATCCGTATAAAGTTTTACAAATGCACAGATATTGTATGACGAATCCAGTTTTCCTTGCATTTCTTTACTAAAAACAGTTGCTAGTTCGATAAAAAATATAATATTATGACTTTTTCAGCAAGCCCTATTTGAAGGATTTTAGTCCGAATGCCGGATAAATGTACATTTATGGGCAATAAAAAAGCCGGCTTAAAAGCCGGCTTGGTAATATCAACAATCATCCATGTTAACTATTCATTGAGATAAGAAATTCCTCGTTGGACTGGGTGTATTTCATTTTATCCTTCAGAAATTCCATAGCTTCGAGGGGGTTCATGTCGGCTAAATGGTTACGAAGTA
>DAONEU010000266.1:0-1586 GCA_035403245.1 Bacteroidales bacterium
GAGTCTTTTTAATTTTTTCTGGTTCCTCTCCAATTTCAAACGAACAATAGAATTTCATTCAAATTCATTAAACTCTCTTCTCCATTTTGAAAAGTTTATCCATTAACATCTAAATTTTTTAGATAAACGTGCGATTTTTCTATAATTATTCAATAGCAATCGCTATGGAGTTCTAATTTAAATTGAATTTTCTATTCGCACTTTATTTATCCATACTGGAATCTCGCTCTCATCAATGGTGAAAATCCTGCCCATTTTCCAGTGCGAAAACACCGTTTATTGAAATAAGCAAACAAATTGTAACAAAAATTAGTTAGACCACTATCAGTTTTGAATGATCTTACTTTGTCTACAATATCTCCTATCAAAGAAAATATCTGTTCCATTGTATTATCTGTCTCAGGTGTAAATCCTTTTTTCAAAAAGCTTATGTTCTTCTCGAAAATCTCTTTTGCATAAGAAATCGCTTTATGAGACGCTTTTGAAAGTTCCAGATTAGATTCCAATTTTAGGATATTTTGAAAACACGCAACAGAATTGATGACTGTGTCAGAGTGTATTAACTGACATATCTCATCGTAAACAAGTTTATCATTATCTGGAATATTCTCTTTAGATTGAAATTCATCACTATATCTCTTGCTAACGTTTTTTAACTGATGAAACACACAAAAAGAATGAGCCACTTCAGGAAAGACACTTTTTACAGCTCCAATAATTGCTTTATCTTCATCAGAAACAATCTTTTGTATTTTGCCTTCTGGAAAGCGATTTTTTATTCGTATGAAAAGAGGAATAAGAGCTTCAATTGTTGGTAACCTGTCGGTTACCTCAAAATCCAAAATTACCTTTTCCTTTGTGGCAATAACGTAAACGGATTTATATCGCATCTTTTTCCACTCTTTTACTGTAATCTCCATTCCTATCAGAGTTTCAAACTTCTTTTTCCATCCTTTCTTGATCCAATCTCCATCAACATACAATGTTCCATCAAAATCTGCATTTTGATCTAAAAGTTCTTGCTTAGAAATTGCCGCTTGTTTTTGCTCATGCAACCATAATGAAGAGGCACAAGGAGCTCTCCCACATATATCAGTCAACCCTTCTGTATATCTTTCACCTATTCTACAGGAATTATTAAGGCTGCACCTGCCATCGTATCTGACAAACTTTTGTTTGTCATAGAATTCATCACTGTAATTTGCGGATCCAGAAACGCCAACTATCTGATCATGAAAATTTTTATTACAGTTCGGACAAATCCAGTATGTTGTATTGCGAGTTATGGTGCCATAACTCGTAAGAATAAAACGAGTATAGTGAGAGTTCACATTTAATTTTGTGCCGCAAAAATCGCAATGAGTAGGAGATATTATAGAAAATAGAGAATGAAAGCGATTTTTAACCAATAATTTCGGCAAAGGAATTAATATGTTGCCTTCAAATACTGTTTTTACTATTGACTTATTGATTGATTTGTTTCCTTTTGTCATAAAAAAGAATTTATTTCAATAAAATTAAAATTTTATTGTTTTGCACGATTTAAAGTGGAAATCTGAAGAGACCAGAAAATAATAAAAAGTCTC
>DAONEU010000267.1:0-1568 GCA_035403245.1 Bacteroidales bacterium
AAACAGATCAGTTTATTCCCAATTATCCCTTCAGCATCATTCACTTATAAGTTTTAGGTTATGAAAAAAATAATTTATTTTCTAATAATCCCCATATTTTTTCTTTCATGTGAAAAATATATAGACATTGAGATTCCTAATGATGGGAGAAAAATTACAGTAAACTCTTTCATCAATGACACTCAAAATCCGATTGTTTATTTGAATCAAAGTCGGTTCATTCTGGATGGGAATTACACTTTTGATCCTATCAATGATGCGACCATTACTTTACTAAAAGGGGATGTTGAAGTGGCTAATTTTCATAAAATTGCAGATGGAAAATATACCACCAGTTATGTTTGTGAAAAAGGATTTCAATACGCTTTAAAAGTAAAAAAAGGGGATGAAGAGGTTTCATCCATCACTAAAATTCCGCAAACTGCTCATTATCAATTTTTAGATACCACTTCAGTGATTACAAGCTCTATCGATTATTCCACATCCTACTTAAGATTTAAAATCAAAATTGATGATCCTGCCTCAGAAGAAAACTACTATATGGTCACTTTTGTAGGACAAGATTATCCAATCTCTTTTTACTCTAAAGAAGCTGTCATCGAAAATGAAAATGATGGCTTCATGAATTATGCATTAATCTCAGATCAATTAATGAACGGACAAAGCAGAACTCTTCTTTTTGATTTGGAATATTACAACTTTACCCAAGAAGTAAATCGGGTTGAAATGTATGTAAATGCCATTTCTAAAGAAATGTATTTGTATTATTTACAATTGGGAAAATATCAGGAATCTCAATATAATTTTATGGCTGAACCGGTCATGGTTTATTCTAATGTTACTAATGGATTGGGTATTTTTGGCGGCTATAGTATTGCTAAAACAACTATTGATATTCCTCAACTAACGACAATTATTGGATTTGAAGGTAAAAAATAAACTGATGATCAGAAATAAGATCTCTCACATTTTTGGTCCAACGGGATCAGCATCCGGAACCATTTTTTTTGGTATTGGAGTGATTACATTATTCTATACCTGGGCATCTGTTTTCATCATCATCATCGGCGCTTTGTTAGGATTCTCCAGGGCAATTGTACTTATTGACCCTGAAAAACGAAGGGTTAAATGGTGTGAATATTATTTCGGGATCATTCCAATTGGAAAATGGGTTTATGTAGAAGATTCTATGAGTTTAGGATATAAACAAACGAATGATGGTTGGAGTGCCCGAAGCTTATCCAACCGGCAAATGGATGTTCCGGACAACAACTATACCATCATTTTGTATGATCAAAATGACAATCCCATTTTCCCTTTAATTAAAGTAAAGACAGAAATTGAAATGGAAGAAAAGATTGAATTGCTATCAACTCTTCTTCATATTTCTATCTAAAAATTGATTTTTTTCTTTGAAACATTTTGCTTATTTTTGCAAACTTTGTAAAAAACAACCAAATGCTTTTTAACTCTATCGATTTTGCGATTTTCTTGCCAATTGTATTTATCATTTATTGGTTTGTAGTTCAAAAAAATCTCAAAATTCAAAACCTCTTTCTCTTGTTGGC
>DAONEU010000268.1:0-1527 GCA_035403245.1 Bacteroidales bacterium
CCCTTTTCATTTTGGAAAACCATATTTATTGATGAACGTTATAAGGATTCAGATGAATTAAACACTATTCTGTTACACGAATCTATTCATATTCAACAGTTTCACACGATAGATGTGTTGCTTTTTGAGTGTACTACTATTGTTTTCTGGTTCAATCCAATCTTCTACTTCTTCAAAAAGAGTATCAAAGAACAACATGAATATATTGTAGATGATGTCGTGAAGAAAAGTAATACTGAAATAAAACCTTATTTAATTCTATTATGTAACACTGCTGGTATGCAGTTTAATATTACCAATAATTTCAATAAACCTTTAATTATAAAAAGAATGAAAAAAATGGCCCAATCCCCTTCAAAGTCAGCAAACATGTACAAACTATTGTTGACCATCCCCATTATTTTGGGATTAGTTGTATTATTCTCTATTCAAAACAGTAATGCAAAAAGCATTATTATTCCTACAAGTTCCAATAGTTCGATAATAGTTTCATCGGATATTGTAAACGATACGATCCCTAAAAAGACAAAAATGTTTCATGAAGTGGAAAAACCCGCCACTTTTCCAGGAGGGATGGATAAGCTGCCTGTATATTTAGGACAGAACATCAAATATCCTCAAGAATGCCGAGACAAAGGGATTGCGGGGATTGTACTGGTACAATTTAAAATCACTTCTGAGGGTGAAATTAAGAATGTAAAAGCGGTAGTTAAGGTACATCCATTATTAGATAAAGAGGCTGTGCGTGTTATCAAATCTATGCCAAAATGGGTACCAGCAGAAGATAAAGGGGAAAAAGTGGACATTATGTATCAAATCCCCATTAATTTTAGGCTCAAGTAAAAAAAATCACACTTTTTATAAAAAAACTGACTTTACCGGTCAGTTTTTTTTATTTTTGTAAATTCAAAAACACTAAAAATGAATGATATTATTTTAAAAGTTCGTGAAGAATTAATTGCAAATATTGATTCCAAAACGCTTGAAACAGGGCAACGTTTTTTTAAAGAAAAAATTGATTTTTATGGAGTTACAATTCCTAAAGTCAATAAAATCGCAGAGCAACTATTTAAAGAGCTTGTTAACGAACCAAAATTAAAAATATGGGATTATTGTGAGCAACTATTTCAATCCGGCAATTTAGAAGAGTCGTTTGTTGCATCTCATTGGTCCTATAAATTTGAAAATCAATTTACGAAAGAAGACTTTTACCTTTTTGAAAGGTGGATTAAAGATTACATCAACAACTGGGCCAGTTGTGATACGTTGTGTAACCACACTGTTGGAGCTTTCGTAGAGAAGTTTCCGGAATTTATTAAAGAATTAAAGAACTTCACCTCATCAGAAAACCGATGGGTAAAAAGGGCAGCAGCAGTTACATTGATCATTCCTGCCAGAAAAGGGTTGTTTTTAGAACACATTTTTGAGATTGCAGACCTATTACTTTTAGATCCTGATGATTTGGTACAAAAGGGATACGGATGGATGTTAAAAGCAGCGAGTCAGGCCCATCAGGAGGAAGTATTC
>DAONEU010000269.1:0-1506 GCA_035403245.1 Bacteroidales bacterium
CCTATTAACAACACCTATACTTAATCAAAAAGGTCGGAGCAATCCGGCCTTTTTTTGTTATTTGTTATTGGGTATTGACTTATTGCACGCTGATGACACAGATTGAACAGATTTACACAGATTTCATTTAATTTTTACGATTTTTTTTTAAAATGATCACAGTGGAACACAGTGGTAATGTCTTAAGTCTCAAGTCTAAAGTCTAAAGTCAAAAGTCTAATGAATAATTTATTTTTATTAATTCGTATTCGTGGCTATTTAATAAAACATTGTGTTCCATTGTGAATCCACTGTGTTCCATTGTGACTAATTCTTTAAAAAAGAACAATTATTAACCTTATCGCTGACTGATATTTCGTCTTTAGACTTTTGACCTTAGACTTTAGACCTTTATGCCGCGAATGCGCGAATAATAAACGAATTATTTTATATAATTTGAATACGAATATTTTAAAAAATATGATTAAACTAATCTGTGTAAATCAGTTCAATCTGTGTCATCAGCGTGCTAATAGGGCAATACCCAAAGCCCAAAACCCAAAACCCAAAACCCAAATCCTCACTCCTCACAATTTTTTTGTACTTTTGCAAAAAAAAATATACCATGGGATTATTTTCTATTTTTTCTAAAGAAAAAAAACAAGAATTAAATCAAGTTCTTGAAAAATCTAAAGAGAGTTTTTTTCAAAAATTAGCCAAAACAATCGTTGGTAAATCCAAAGTGGATGATGAAGTTTTAGATAGTTTGGAAGAGATTCTGATCGCTTCCGATGTAGGTGTGGAAACTACTTTAAAAATTATTTCCAGAATTGAAAACCGGGTTTCTAAAGATAAGTATATCAGTACTAGTCAGTTAAACTCAATTTTAAAAGAGGAAATCATCGATTTGTTATTGGATAATAAACAGGAAGATTTGGATGATTTTGAGATTCCAAAACAAGATTTTCCTTATGTTATTATGGTTGTCGGTGTTAATGGGGTAGGTAAAACTACTACCATTGGAAAACTAGCCAACAAATTTAAAAATAAAGGATATTCCGTTATGTTGGGCGCCGCTGATACTTTTAGAGCTGCCGCGGTTGATCAACTGGAAGTGTGGGCTGAACGTGCCGGTGTGCCTATCGTTACTCAAAAAATGGGTTCTGATCCTGCTTCCGTAGCTTTTGACACTGTTTCTTCAGCCATCTCTAAAAATATAGATGTTGTTATTATTGATACAGCCGGAAGATTACACAATAAACTTCCTTTGATGAAGGAACTCTCCAAAATTAAATCTGTTATTTCAAAACAAATACCTACCGGCCCTAACGAAATTTTATTGGTATTAGATGGCTCTACCGGACAAAATGCCATTGAACAATGTCGCCAGTTTACTGCAGCAACGGAAGTGAACGCTTTAGCAATTACCAAACTTGATGGAACAGCCAAAGGGGGTGTTGTAATCGGAATCTCAGATCAGTTTAATATTCCTGTGAAATATATTGGAGTTGGAGAAAAAATTGATCA